>JAUSEJ010000673.1 GCA_030650265.1 Dehalococcoidia bacterium
AGGAGAGGGTTGAGGAGGCGGACATCTATTTTCCCCGCCCCAAGCGGCGCGTAGGCCCGGAACCTGTAACGAGTAAGGGCACGCCGATCAGGACGCTGCTCAACTCTCCCCGTAACTGTTTCTTTATCATGCCCGTCCACCACTGCGAATATTTCTCCACCGGGACACAGTGCAAGTTCTGCAACTTCAATACGGGCCAGGAAGATGCCCGTTCCATTGGCCTCGATCGCAAGGTGACCGAGAGTCTGGAAGAGACGGTCGAGGCTTACAAGATCAGGGGTTCAGAGGTTCGGCTCATTGAGGGTCGTTTTGAGCTTGGTGGCTTTGCCAACGCGGCCAATGAAGAGAAGATCCACTGTGGGTTTGTCGAGAACATCGCCAAGGCCACTCCTTACAAGCCTAACTTCACCATTCATACCGAGGCGATGTCAAGGAAAGGCATGCAACGACTCAAGGATGTTGGACTCGACTGCATTACCATCCAGCTAGAAGTCTGGGAGCCTCAGATATTCGCCGAGGCGCTGCCAGGGAAGGTTCTGCATTGTTCCTATGACAATTGGTTAGAGTCTATGTCCGATGCGGTGGATGTCTTTGGCGTGGGCAACGTGGCCTGCAAGACCATCGGTGGTCTGAGCCTCATCCCGCCGAGCGGACATAAAACATGGCAGGAAGCCCGGGATTCTCATGCCGAATCGATTCGCTGGCAGGTCAAGAATGACCTTCTCCCCTGCATTGGCTATTTGCGGCTGCCGGCAGGTTCGGTTTACGGTCAGGACAAGGCAAATCGCGAGAAGCTGCCGCCAGCGGAGTACTATCTCGATGTTTTCAAGGTCCATCACGAGGCGATGACAGAAAAGGGTCTCTACGATAAAGTCAACAAGCTCATGTACTGTGGACTGTGTTGCTCGGCCGGAAACTACATTGGCGACATCGGCGTCATCGAAAACTCCGGCGATTGGGGCCGTTATATGTCGGATGTTATTCCGGATAAGGCCAACTGGCTGCAGCAGTTCATTCAGTCAGTCTCGGCGACAACTCCAGCGCCAAAGGCAGGTGCATAGCAGCCGATTCGCAGCAACTAAGAGCGATGACCAGACCGTTCGGGCCCGGCCTGACAGATCTGGTCATCACTCTTAGGTTGAAGTTCAGTGTAGAACAGCGGTCAAGGACGACCTCCAGATTCCTAGACAACGGAGTCCCCGAGTCAAAAATAGTGTCGATGAGGTCAGATTATGAAGCGCTCTCGACTCGCTGTAGTTGTTGTACCGGTAATGGTGGTCGTTGTCCTGTTGTCGTTTCTAGCTCGACAACGACCACCCCGTCAGCCAAAGAGACATCCGCGAAGCCTCATGGTAGATTGACGGTGGCGGCGAACTTCAGAGGTGGGGGCCTCGACCCCCAAATTAACACTCCCAACACTCTCCAGTCCATTGCCTTGGGCATTTTCGATTCCCTGGATTCGGTAAACCACGCAAAATAGAATTGTCCGGGCAAGAGTTGTGACACCGTGAACCTAGAAGACGGTTTTTAGAGGATAAAGAATGCGATCGATTTCTGATTTGTGCGATCTCAGCGGGCAAGTGGCAATCGTCACCGGGTCAGGAGGGGGTCTTGGCTATGGCATAGCTGATCGATTCGCCGAAGCCGGAGCTGCCGTAGTGATCAATGATATCAATGCAGCAAGCGTTAGCAGGGCCGTCGAACAACTGGATAAGCCGGGTAGGAAGCTGGCCAGCGTGGTCGCCGATATCAGCCAGCGTGCCGACGTCAACCGCACGCTCGGCGTCGCCCTCGAGGCCTTCGGGCGGGTCGATATCCTGATCAACAACGCCGGAATCTTCACGAGGCAACCCGTACTGGAGATGACCGATGAAGCGTGGGACGGAGTGATTGCGGTCAACCTACGGGGCGCCTTTCTGTGCTCGCAAGTGTTTGGTAAACAGATGGTCGCCCAGGGACAAGGTGGCAAGATAGTCAATATGTCATCGCGTGCAGGATTGATGGCAGCAAAAG
>JAUSEJ010000665.1 GCA_030650265.1 Dehalococcoidia bacterium
GTTAGCCTTCCTCAAGATAACGGTTGCGTGGCTCTGCAGGGCGCCACCGTTGCCGCTACAGAGAATGATCTTGGGATCCTTTACCTGTCTCTCGCCAGCCTGGCTCATCAACTGTACTACTCCTTCCGTCAAGGGGCCGAATCCCATGAAATACACTTCCGAGAGAAGCCCACCCGAAGTATTCACGGGAAACTCCCCGCCCGGCCCGGTTCTTCCATTGGCGAAGAAGGCCTCGCCTTCCCCTTTTCTGAAGAACCCATAGTCGATCATGCTGATCTCCACGGTGTAGGTGAAACAATCGTATATCTCGGCTGCATCTACGTCCTTAGGCGTTATCCCGGCCATTTTGAAGGCAGTTTGGCCGCCTGCATAGGCGCCAGTCGGGCCAGTCATGGTGTCAGAACGGGCGATATCCCAGGCTGGATGTCCCTGGCCCACGCCCATGATTAAGACCGGAGGGTTCTTCAAATCCTTGTCTCTGTCCGCCGTGGTCACAACAAACGCCCGACCTCCATCGGTCATGAGACAACAGTCTAGCAAACGGAAAGGCTCGACGACGACTCTAGAGTTGCGATAGTCCTCGAGAGTCATCTTGCGATTATACATCACGGCACGGGGATTGAGATTGGCCCAGGCTCTCGTGTTTACGGCAATGTGAGACCAAACGTGGGGACCGGTTCCAAATTCATGCATAGCCCTGCGAGCGGCAAGGGCGTACCCGGCCGCTGCACCAAACATGCCGTAAGCAGACGCCTCGCCGCCGCCCCTTCGGTAATAGCCTGAGGACTTTGATTCCGAGCTTTCAGCATATCCGCAGACCACATAGTTGGCAAGGCCCGTGCTTACCGCCCACGCCGCGTGCATGGCGATGCCGCCGGCACTCGCTCCCATTTGGTTCTGTTGCACGGCAAAGCGGGGCTGTATCCCCAAATGCTGCGACACAGTCCATGGAGTCGCGCTTCCGGCCGGCTGGGTTTGCAGAATGATCCCGTCGACGTCCTTTGGTTTGAGGCCTGCGTGCTCGATCGCGTTGCGGCAAGATTCCACAAAGAAGCTGGTCCCACTTCTGCCCGGCACCTTGCCCTGCGGCGTGTAGCCTACTCCAACGATAGCGGTCTTGTCCTTCATGTCCAGTAATTCCATACCTTGAACCTCCTTCAAACTGCTACGGTTGACTAGTACAGTACCTTTTCCACCGCCAGCGCCCTGACGTCGTCTTCGGTCATCCCGAGCAGCTCCCCACAAACGTAGCCGGTATGCTGGCCCATGCAAGGGGCAGCGGAATGAAGGTGGCCAGGCGTTTCTGATAGCTTGAAGGCGTCAGCAGTATAGGCTGTTCGTCCTGCCTCGGGATGGTCCAGGTAGACCCAGTTCCCCCTCGCCGCCAATTGCGGGTCTTTATCGAGCGCGTCCTCCCCTGTCTGTACGATGCCGGCGGCCACGCCGACCCTTTGTAGACTCTCCATCACTTCTTCGGCCAAGCGGGTAGCGGTCCACCCGGCTACAATGCGGTCCACATCCTCGACCTTAGCTAGCCGGCCCTTCAAAGTTCCCAACTGAGGGTCACTTACTAGATCAAGACGACCGATAGCCTGGCAGAAGCTCGCCCATTCGGAGTCGGTGAAAACGGCTAAGGCGCACCAGCGGTCCTCTCCCAGGCATCTGTAAACGCCGTGAGGACAGGCGTATCTGAGGCTGTTTCCCGTGCGGCTCTGTACCCGACCGTTTACAGTGTAGTCGAGGATAGCGGTCTCCAGTATCTGGACGGTGGATTCCAATTGAGAAAGCTCGATGAATTGCCCCCTGCCAGTTCTGTTCCGGTAACGCAGGGCGGAAAGCAAGGCTACGGCGGCATGGCAGGGGTTGGAGCTATAGTCGGGATAATTGGTGCCCGTTCCCACCGGTGGATCGTCCGGCATTCCTGATAGATGGCTGACGCCCGCGGCTCCCGCCAGAACGAAGCCAAAGCCACGGTCGTTCCGGTAGGGACCGGTCATACCCATCATTGGCAAACTGGCGACGATAGCATCGGACTTTATTTTGAGTATCTCATCACTGGTTAGACCCCACTTCTCCATCACCCCCGGCGTGAAATTGTCGATCACGATATCGCTAATTCTTATCAATTGTTTGGCGATTTCTCGCCCTTTGGGTAGACTCAGATTGAGCCTCATGCCAAACTTGTTGGCGTTGAAGTTGTTGAAATAGCCGCTCAGGTTTGGATTGGTGACCTTGGTCGACGATGGCAGATCTATGCCTGGCGTTCCGCCGGCAAAAGGCGCGAAAAAACGTAGACCGTCGATCCTTGACTTGGACTCCACTTTGATCACTTCCGCTCCATGGTGAGCGAAGAACCGTGTTGCGATAGGCCCAGCCGCATACCACGAGAAATCTAAAATGCGAATGCCTGATAAAGCTTGTTGTCCCAAGGTCGTCTCCTTCGGAGAGGGGGAAAAGGCGAAAAGGGCAAATGGGGAAAAGGTGGGGGGTTCTCCCACTTTCTCTCTTTGCTCTCTTATCCTCTTTTCTATTTGTTTCCCTCTTCTCCTCGTTCCTTCCCTTTTCGCCTTTGCCCCTTTGCCCCCAACTAGATTACGCCCGCGCCTGCCAGCGCGACTAGATCGTCGCTCGACAAGCCTAACTCACCGTAGATCACGAGATTGTGCTCACCAATTTGGGGAGCCCGGTGGGCAAGACGCCACTTGATTTGATCGAACCGGTAAGGAGAACCGGAATACTTGTAACAGGCGCCTAGCTCGGGATGGTCGACTTCGACGAAGAAATCCCGGGCGTTAAGCTGGGTGCTTTCAACCAGAGTCTTCGGCGTGTTTACCGGCGTGGCGAGGATCTTTCTCGCCTGTGACCCGACGTACAGCTCCTCCATTGTGTGATCGAGTAGCCAGGGTATGAGCCAGGCATCGATCTCGTCGGTATGCAGCCTACGATACTGGTGATCTACCCATCGCTGGTCGACAAGCTCTTTAGCGTGGCCTTCTTCGTTCATCCATGCCACCAGAGCTTCCCAGCCATACACCCCGGCTTGTAGGGCGACGTAGCCATCTTTGCAGGGATAGACGCCATAGGCTGCCCGGGGATTCTGCGCCCCTGTGCGCTTGCGTACATGCTTGTTCAGGTCCCAAAACTGCATGGCCGTCTCCATCGATAGGCTAACGGCCTGTTGCATGGAAACGTCGATATGCTGCCCCCGCCCGCTGATATCCCGGAAATGGAGAGCAATGAGGGTACCTACCGTAGCTTGCAAGCTAGACTGGTAGTAGCCCTGCGATCCACCAGCCCGGACCGGCGGCTCTTCCGGGAAGCCAGCCAGATACATCTGTCCTCCCATGGCCACGCCGATGAGGTCTGAGGCCTTGTAGTCCTTGTACGGTCCGGTTTGGCCAAAGGGAGTTATTGAGGTCATGATGAGCTCCGGGTGTTCTCTTCTCAGGATCTCGTAGCTCAGGCCCAGGCTGTCCATGTAACCGGGAGGAAAGGTCTCGATGATGATATCCGATGTCGCAGCCAGCCTCCTGAAGATTGCATTGCCGTCCGCCGTATTTATGTCCAGGGTTATGCTCTTCTTGCTAGTGTTGAACTGAAACCAGTATAAGCTCTTCTCGGGATGGGGATCGTCACCCACAAATGGTCCAATATTCCGGATTGCGTCGCCTCCTGGATTCTCGATCTTGATCACCTCTGCTCCAAGGTCGGCGAGCAGCTTACCGCAGTAGACGCCCATCTCCCCGGTAAGATCAAGCACGCGAAGGTCGTTGTAGATCAGTTCATCGAATTGCTCTCTTGCCACCTCAGGCCCCTTTCCGAGAAAACACCAGCATTGTCGTGTAACGGCGAATTGTGCTATTCTATCCGCATGGATTGGGTTAGCGAGCGCATAGCCATTGGCAACATAGAGGATGCCATGGACACAGCAGGTCTGGAGGAAGCAGGGATCACGGCTATCCTATGCCTGAACGGATTTCCTCAGTCGGCCAAGTTTAGCGGGCTCGACTGGCACGAGGTCAACCTGATCGACGGCGAAGGAAACAGCCCTGATGATATCCGTCGGGCGGTGGACCTCCTCGGCCAGCTCAGCCGCTCTCACAAGGTACTCGTCCACTGCGCCGAGGGCGTGAGCCGCTCTCCTTTCGTAGTCGCTTGTCATCTCGCTCGCATGCAGAAAAAGCGAATCATGGCCGCCATCGGGGAAGTCGCCATTAAACGTCCATGTACGAGAATCGACGCAGGACTGCTGACGATGTTGATACTCCTCGAATCAGAGGCCTATCTTTAGTAACAGACGCCCTCTTCCTCCAGGACGCTTATTTCATTGGACGTAAGACCGAGAAGGTCGCCAAGCACGTAGCCGTTGTGTTGTCCCATTAAGGGGCTGGCACGGTCAATGGTAACTGGCGTCCTTGATAATTTCCACGGCAGACCTAGAGTATGACGCTCGCCCAATTCCTGATGGGTTACCTTTATCCAGAACTGCCGCTCCTGAAGATGAGGATCTTTGTAAAGGTCCTCACTGCTCATCGAAGGAGTAGCGGCGATCCCGGCCTGCTGCAACATTTCCACGG
>JAUSEJ010000703.1 GCA_030650265.1 Dehalococcoidia bacterium
TGGAGGCAACTTTGTTAGCCAAGAACGAGTTTACCACTCCGTCCTTCTTGGAGGTGCAAGAGCTCCTGGCTCTCGGCGCTAAATTCGGCGAGTTGACGCCGATCGACGGCCTCCGCTATCTCGGGCCGGTCTTCAACACGATAACGCACGCCAAGTAGGGCGAAAGGGTTGAGGGTGGAGGTATAGATTCGCCTTTTGCCCTTTTTCCCCCGCCGTTTGGAGGAACTGATGAGTAGAGTAGACGATCTGCATAGGACGTACCCTGGCGTTCCCCGAGAGGTGATCGTCAAGATGGAGATTCTGGGCAAGGGTGTCCAAGATACCGAGGATCTTGATAAGGTGAGCTCCTTTCACCGGGCGGGAAGGTCTTATATCACCTATGATTTCGATGTCACGCAAACACAGGTCGAGGAGAAACGGACAGGAAGATCAAAGGCTGGTTTTGTAAGCATCCCTGATTCCTTCCGCATGAAGAACGGCCTGGGGGCTCCACTTCGGCGGCATTCAGGGAGCCCCTATGAGATCAGAGACATGGGCAGTGGCCAATTCGCTGTGTGTCAGGGGGAAGAGAAGGTCGAGGACATATTCTTCGTTCGACCCTTTGAACGGGAGGAGCCAGTTACAAGCAAGGGCACACCGGCGACGAGTCTGGTTAACGCGCCGCGCCGTTGCTTCTTCATCTTTCCGGTACGGCATTGCGAGTACTTCACCACGGGTGATGAGTGCAAGTTCTGCAATTTTCAGTCAAACCAGGACGTGATCCGCAACCTCGGCGTTTATCGCCCATCCACCATCAACCTTGAAGACACCATCGAGGCCTACAAGCTATTGGGGTCACAAGTCAGGTTCCTTGAGGGACACATTGAGATGGGCGGCCTTCTCAATGCCGACAGCCAGGCGAAGATCTTCCTCGGTTTTCTGGAGAGACTGGTATCAGCCGTTCCCTACAAACCCAACATCACCATCCAGCCTGAGCCAATGGCAAGGAAGGATCTGCAAAGGTTGAAGGATGTAGGGGTCGACTCAGTCACCATGCAGATGGAGATCTGGGACCCCCGGCTGTTTGCCGATGTATGCCCGGGGAAAGCCAAATCGAGAGGGCGAGAAGGCTACATCCAGTCCCTCCAAGAGGCGGTAGACATCTTCGGCGCCGGCAATGTGGGATGCAATACCGTGAGCGGCGTCGGCCTGATCCCCGCGAATGGTCACACGGATTGGCAGGAATGCCGGGATTCCACCGTTGAGGGATTCCGCTGGATGATCAGTCATGGGATATACCCCGTGACGACCCCCCTGCGGATGCCACCGGGTTCGGTATATGGGGCGGATCCGGCAAATCAAGAGAAGTATCCACCGTCAGAGTTTTATCTGGAGATGGCCATCGGCCATCACCAAGCCATGCAGGAATACGGCCTGTACCAGAAAGTAAACAAGTTCGTCTGGTGCGCCATGGATTGTCTGGACAATATCTATGGGGGAGACATCGGGATATTGGGGCTGGCCGGAGATCTGGGGAATTGGCTCTCCGATGTCGTTCCGGCTGAATCGAATTGGCTGGCCAAATTCGTCTCGTCGGTGAACTCTCCGGCAAATGCCAAATAGCAGGAAGTCTGCGTCATCTGTATATCATGACGAAGATGGGAGTTGTTGAACGGCTAGAAGTATGCTACAATGATTACAGCGTAAGCGCGTGGAGCACTCACGCGGGAGGTTAGATTTGAGCAAGGTGGTTAGCCTGCGGTTGAAGGACGAGCAAGTGGACCGCCTGAATAGGGCTGCCAGGCGGTTGGGCCGGTCGCCTTCGGAAGCGGCTGCGCTTCTACTGGAAGAGGCCTTGCGCCAGCGCGACTTCGCCTTTGTTGAGTTTCGCGATTCTGCTATAGGTCGCCAGGCCTATATCAAGGGAACAAGGCTAGCGGTCTGGCGGATAGCTCGGCTAGCGAGCGAGTTGGGTGGGGATGCCGTAAAGGTAGCCTCCTACCTCGACATACCACCGATTCAGGTTAGCGCGGCGCTTCGCTATGCCGGGGACTATCCGGCAGAAATAGAAGCAGCCATGGTTGATAGCGCCAGTACTGTCGAGGAGTTGACACGCCTCATTCCCAACCTCGAAATCATCGAAGTAGATGCGTCTTCTACTTGACTCTCACTTGTCACTGGCGCTCGCAGATGCGCTCCGGCAGACCGGTGTCGATGCTGTAGCTCTCCGCAGTTGGCGGGATGGCAACTGCCGGAACTCGTCGGATGAGGAGATCCTCGTTCTTGCCGGACTAGATGGCCGCGTTTTCGTCACCTACGACTGCAAGACGATTCCATTGCTGCTCACTGAACTGGCCGAAACCGGTCGTCATCATGCCGGGGTCATTCTGGTGGATGAAAACACCGTTCGCTCCAGCGACATCGGAACGCTGTGTCGCGCGCTGCAGAAAGCTGATCGCGAGAGTGGCGACGACAACTGGGTGGACCGGGTAGTCTTCCTACGGGTGCGATGATCTCTTCAACACTGTGGGCCCAATCCATGTAATTCCGGATTGGCGAGAAGAGTGAGGCGTGGTCCAACGCAGGAAAGCAGAACAACGGGCTGAAGGGTGGCGCCAGGCGACATCCCGGACGCTATCGTGGCTGGATTTCCGTTATGGGGATGAATAGGCGAGCCAGCGCGTCTTCAAAGGCCGTAAAGCCAAACCGCTCGTAGAACGAGCGGGCGCGATCGTTCGTGGGTTCCACCAGTACAGCCATAGCGCCAACCCTCTTACTATTCTCCAGGCAACATTGCAGGGCGTCGATGAGCAGGAGGCCGCCAAATCTCTTGCCCTAGCTGCGGCGATCTACAGCAAGTCGTTCTATCATGTCGAGATCCTCGACGCCGCAGGAGAAGTCCTTTCGATTGTGGTGAGGGCCCGGCAGTTCGGTCTGCAGCGACGAACCACTACTTCCTTGTTACCAGTCGCTGATATTTGCTATTGTACTTCTTCATGGTCTCGGATGGCTTGCCCGGGTTCAGGAACGCCTTGACGAATTGTTGCGTCGAATTGGCCGTTAGCTCGATGACTTGGTGGGTTCGAATCGCCTCTTCGGCGGCAGTCTGGGCACTAGCCACGAGGAATTCGGTTAGACTGCGCCCGGTCAGCTCAGCAGCCCGCAGAAACAGCTTCTTCTGTTCGGGAGTAACGCGCGCCGCCAGTCGCTCACGCTTCAAAACGGCAGTCCCTGTGTCCATGTTCTCGCCCCTCTTTTCGAGACCGTCCTTCCTTGGAGAGACCGCCAATGGACATAATGTACACCAAGACGGCGTACACTTCAACCATTTCGAAGATTACACGATGTTGCTCCTATGGTTGAGTCCAGTCCTCAAGAGTCAAACCGGCTACACGCGCAAACTCGCTTAAGTTGTTGGTCACGAGAGTGAGATTGTGGCTGACCGCCTGCGCCGCGATCAACGTGTCCAACGCCCCGACAGGCAATCCTCTTGCTTCCAAGCTTGCCCGGATCTGTCCATAGATTGCCGCGGATTCGTCATCAAATGGCAGGATGGTGAGCGGGAGAAGAAATTGATCGAGTGCCTGTTGATTCCGTTCTAGCTGATTGCTCTTCTGGACGCCGTACTGTAACTCAGCCACGGTGATAGCGGAGAGGCAGATGTCCGTAATCTCATGACTGAGCAGCCGCGCCAGGACCTGTGGTGACTTTTGCCGGATGAGCAGCACGCAGACATTAGTATCAAGGAGGTAGTTCAATCGAACAACTCCTCGCGCTGCTGGGTGATCGGTTGCCGCCGTTCCGCCATGAAGTCCTCCGAAAACAGGGCCAGACTGTCGACCAGCGTCTGCCACGAGTCCTGTTCGGGGATAAGGACGACCGTATTGCCCGTCCGCTTGAGGAAGACCTTGCTACCGCGAAAACGGTATTCCTTGGGCAGGCGAATGGCCTGGCTCTTCCCGTTTTGAAATATCTTCGCGCTGTCCATCCCGTTGCCCCCTACCGCATAAATATATATTATCAGTATATATCATTTCTCGGGCGATGGCAAGGGTTCTGCGTGGAGTCGTGAGTGAGTGCGTGCGTGTTGCAGATGGTATCAGCAGAGAGTACAATTCACGTGCGACTGTCTAAGAAAGATTGAGGGTGAAGACTTGCCGACTCTGTTGATCGCTCTGGAAGATCTATCCATGGTTACCGAAGGCGTTGACCTGTCAAATGTGCCTGAGAGCCAGATAGCCGCTCAAGTGCGCAAGGGTTTCGGATTCCTTTCCCCTCATGTGGAAGTGACCGTAGACAATGGAGTCGTCACGATTACTCTGCCGGATGAAAAGCTGGCCAAGTTAGAAGAGGCGACAAGGCTATATGACCGAGCAATCAAACACGCGCAAAAGAAAGACTACGAGAGAGCAATCCGCCTTCTGCGTCTCGTACTGGACAGTCTGCCGTTGCACACGGACGCCCGAAGGAACATGGCAATGTCCTATCTTGAAACCGGAGACATAGGATCGGCAAAGAAGCATCTGAACGAAGTCCTGATGCTTGACCCGAAGGATGCCTGGAGTTGGGTTCTGCTAGGCAACATCTACAACAAGCAAGGGCAGGACCTCACCAAAGCCGAACGGATGTATGAGCGAGCCTACGCGCTCAAGTCTGATGATCTATTTCTTCTGGCAAGTTACGGCGGCTTGATGGCCAAGAAAGGGAATCTGGCTAAGGCCCGTGAGTTGTTTGAACAAGCGATCAGAGTAGACCAGGCCTACCCGAATCCGTACGTTGGATTGGCTCTCCTAAACAGGGACGACGATCGCCCAGATCTCGCGTTGGTGGCGCTTCAGAGCCTTTTCCGCCAGACGGTGTGTCAGGATCCACGCTCTGCCCCTGTCTATCAGCAGGCGCGGGCACTATGTCTTGATGTCAATCAGAGAATCATCGAGAAGACCTACGATTCGATGATGAAGACGATTGACGAAAGAATGGCACAGGTCAAGCTTGAAACCGGGTTTGGCGTTCAGCTGGTTGAGGACAACAAACTCGACGTTCTGGCTATCAGTGAAATGGCTTGGAGGCATGGGCTCCCGCAGCACCGAATAAGATACAAGAGCAAGACTCGATTAGTCGTCCCCCATCTGCTAGCGCATGAGTTAGAGCATATTAGCCTGGAACACGAGGCTAGAGCGCTGGGTCAAAACAGGACTTTCACCACCAGCTCTCGCACAAGGGAGATAGCGCTTCGAGCGGTAGGAAACCACGCATTCAAGCTACGCCAGAAAGGCTATCCCGAGAAACTCATCGCGGACTATATGCGACAGGTTATTGAGGGAGTTTGTGGCAGAGTCTTCAACTGCCCCCTCGATATGATTGTCGAATATCGGCTCTACAACAACCATAAAGCTATTCGACCTGCTCAGTTTGTAAGTCTAAACCTCACGCATCAACAGGCTGTCCCTGAAGTGAAGAACAAGAACATCAGGGAGATGACTCCGCCCCACATCTACAGTGCAAGCCTGGCTCTGAACTCAGCCACCGCTTTATGTATCGACAGCTTCTTTGGTGGAGCGACTTCTTATGCCGATGACTATGCAAGTACCGACGCCTTTTCTTTGGGCAAGAAGTTATTCGCCGTGTGGCAGGAGTCATTGCCCGGGTTTCGACCCGGCGACGAATACGGTCTAATAGACGAATTCGCCCGGATCCTCAAGCTGGACGAATGGTACGAGTGGATTAGGGATCCAAGTGCAGACCGGCAGACTGTGACGAATGCGGAACTACTAAAGGCGAAAGAGCCTGCGGCGATCATGTACTGCCTCGGCGCCCTGGAACGGCTTGAGAAGATGGACCGCGAAGATGTAAGGAAAGTGGCTAATGAGATTGCCCTCCGTGGGGCAGAGGGGATCGACTACTCCTCTTCAGCGAAGGATTACTCACTTATGTCGCTGCCAGGGGAGACGTTCACTGGCCTGCAACTCCTCTGTCTGATGTATGTGGGTTTCAAGAAGACCGACCCTCTCCTTAATCTTGGCCTGGACTTGGGAGAACCTTATGAGCTGGCTCTAAAGCTACATCGAGGAAAGAGTGAAGAGATTGGCTGAGCCGGGCGTTTCGTTTGAATTGGTCATCGTTCACTGGCAGGTGCGGTGAGGGAGACTGAAAGCCATTACAACCGGCCTAATGTATGGCACAATCATAACCATCATGGCCGGGTAGCCCGTTGCGACAACCGATCTGGCACATCCCCAAGCTACAAACGTTCCTGATTTCGTGTATTGACACCCAACATTGGGATGGAGTATGCTACAGACGGTTGATGGATTGGCAGAAGCTGGGACACATCTCACGATTGGTCCATTAGCTGTTGCCAGAATTAACTATACGGAGTGGAGCAGATGGAAGAAAGTCTGAGTTCCTCTGGGCACCAGTCGTTCCCATTCCGCAATACATGGCTTACTAAGGGCGTCAGCCGCTGCGCTCAAAACCCCTACCCCTAGCGTTGGTGGCTCCGATTGCACCTGGCAGTGGGCGGTTTGGCATTGATTAGGAAGAGTGCCGTTATCCTCTCAGGGCTGCCATCGTTCGCATCCACGCTGTGTTGCCGTAAACTCGACAGCGTCAGTGACGGACCGAAAGGCCAGACTCTGCCAGTCATTGGGTAGGAGGCTAACCCCCGCAATCCGGCACACCTCGTAGTCGAAGCGAGATCTATGAGCAGATCGGAGCATTTCCCAGCAACCCAGTATTCGCTCCCGCCGCCTGTGCATAAGCTCGCGTGTCGGCAGCTTGTCGCGTTTTAAGTTGTTAGCTGGAGAGGATGCTGGCACCAGATTCCATAGGTCGTTGTTGTGCCAAAGGGAGTAGGGGATAATATGGTCAACATCGAAGCCCTTGCTCAGCGAAACCCCACTCCACGTACATTCAGGAGCGCGAGAATCCGCGTATGTTCGTCTCGCGTCTGCCACGTCGCGCTCGGGAATGGCCACGGTCAGTAAAAGGTCGATAACCTCGCTCGGCCTTATCTCCTTTCTTGATATCTCGCTGGTTAACTCCGCCCATCGAAGGATCACCGCGTCCTGTATCCAGTGCCCGACGAGTGATAGCTCGCGCCATAGTGCAGCATTCATTCGTACTTCTCGGGTTGGTGCGTCATAGCTAAAAGGCCTGCCGGATTCGAGAGCACCACCTGCATATGTCACCGGTCCCCTGACTACAGTGTTCTGCAACTGACGCAGCACACGTTCTAACTGACGTTTGGCGTTCTCTAGCAGCTTGCCTTTTCTGTAATCGAGCACGAAACTAGTAAGCCCTCCGAGGCCCTGATAGTGTTGGATTAGCTGCGATAGTGACGCCCGAAAGGCGACCGGCTGCTGGCAAATGGGCGTCTCTCCGCGGATCTGAGGAATGAACCTCGCTGACTCAAGAATTGGCCAATAGTAGTATAGCCATTTCTCGCAAACAATAGCTATGGGAATGCCAACAACTCCGTCGCTTACCCAGTGAGCTTGTTCAAACTCAGTCGTGGCTATCTCGCTCAATGCACGGAATAGCGCCAACTTGTAGGTTGCGGTCTTCCGGTCCCGGTTCAAGATACCCTCAATTTGATCCAGAGGGCGGGTGCCGCCAAGGTGTCGTGCCTGAAAAAGGAAGTTACGCCACGAGTATCCCTCGCGATTGAGGCTGTCGGCGGAGTCCCATCTGTCGATTAGGTGGAAACCGATCCTCTCGAAGAGTAATTGCAGGTAGTCTGGCGGCAATGGTGTGAATAGACGACCGTGCTCATCCCGATAGTCTTTGTTGAGGCCGGCTCGTTCGAGAGGTATGGATAGCAGAAGTCGACCGTTCTCCTTCAAGACATTTCTCATGGCGATAGCCGCGTCAAGTATCGCTGCGCGAGGTAGGTGCATCAGAACTCCGGAACAGAGAACTCCGTCAAAGTCTCCACCAAATGGTTGACCAAGCATGGGAAGTTCGCCAGGCTGAAGCCTCCCCGCCAATTTCGGATGATTCTGCAGTGCAACAGAACGGAGTTCGTCACCTGGTTCCACCCCGTAGACGTCACATTCCATTTCGAACAACAAGTCCATGTCCCTGCCCGAACCCGCGCCGATATCGAGGATTCGCATTCCTTCGCTGAACGCACGATGCAGGAACCCGGTCATCTCGGGACGGGCTCGTTCATACTGCTCTGCTATTCTGTTCGCAAAGTCTTTGTAATAACTCCGCGTCTGTTCATCCATTTGTAAAGTCTCTCGCCCGCAATTAGAGGAGCAACTACTCTGGCACCATCACAGTTTACACCATTCAAAACAGGTTATACAAGCACTGACCCAGGAGCCGTGGACTTTCGCCACTCGAACAATCCGCCGATCCTGCATCGCAAGGAGACCTTCGTCGCACGCGATTATCCTTGCCGCGAGAAGTTTGCGCTTCTCACAACCCA
>JAUSEJ010000715.1 GCA_030650265.1 Dehalococcoidia bacterium
CCGTGCATTGTCGCACCGCATGTCCACCAGGAAGTGCTCCGTACATCGCCACCCAGCTTCGAGATATGCCAGGCATCCGGTCGCCTGCTCGTCGCACCCCGCGTGCTCACAGGGCGGTGGGGTGAAGGGTATCTCGTGATAATCCAACCTATTCCTCCTTCGATGCCAGGGTGTCCAGCATCATTCGCAAAGCAGCCTGTATTGCCATCTCAGGGTCCAGGTGCTCTGCGTCAAACGTCACGCCGTGCTTGTCTAGGCCGTCCAGTCGCGCGTGCCAATATGCACTGCCAGGTACGAGGGACTGGCGGAGAGACAGCCGGAACCCGTAGGTATTGGCCTTTTTCGCTATCCTCGTGAGTGTTAGCATCGCTACGCCCCCTGCTCTGCCGCGGCGTCCCAAATGTTGTCCCATGCGTGCTCAGGGATGCAGATAGCATACCCTCGGTGTCCCTGTATTTCCTTGCGCCATTCCCACTCGCCCATCGCGGATTTAATTGTCCTGGCGCACTGGAACCATGCATCGCGTATCGCCTGGTTGCTCTCTGTGTCCGGGTATGGGCATTTAGCGCTCTTCATGCCTGCTCTCCCTCGGCGTCCTTGTCAGCGATCAGGTGTAGCATTTCGTTGGCGAACTCGGCCCGCTCTGCCCCGGTGAAGTTTGGCAGGGAGGTTGACGGCTTGGTGAACTTGAGCCGGATGCGGTTCAGGACGACGGCGCTCGACCAACCCAGCTTCGCACCAAGGGCAATCAGGCCGTTGGCGTCAATGTCCCCCGTCGTGGGCGCTTGCCCTGCCGTGACGGGCTTGGTGGCGTCGCTGCTGGCCTCTGGCGTGTGCTCGGCAGGTCCAAATATCTCATCCATGGTCGTGGTATCCTGGTCAGCCTCTTCTGGAGCGGGCTTCGGCTTGGGCTTGCTCTCATTGCACCATTTCCCGTCGTCCAGTTTGTGCGAGTACCATTTGGCCCCGTCTGGGCGTTCATAGAGTTTGAATGGCGTCTGGTGGATCGGGCAGATGCGGTCCGTGTCGGGGTGCCGGTCCGCGGCCGGCTTCGGAGTTGTCTTGGCCTTCGGCTCGCCCTTGGTCGGCGTGCTGGCCTCTTGCCCGTCGTCGTCCTCATCGGCACTGGCAGCTCCCACGATAGCCTGGAGTGAGTAACGCCTCGCGTAAGTCATCCCCGAGCCGAAGCCCTGGGCGCTTGGGTCCTTCGCCAGAATCTTCATGTCGGAGCGTAGGAACTGGCCGGACGAATGCAGAAGCATCGTCACGAGTTGTCCTGCGTTCACGATCTGCGTTACGGCCAGCTCGTTTGCGCTCAGTGGCCCACGTACCGCCTCCCAAATGCTGGCGATGGTGGCGTACCGAAAGTGGAAGCCGGGATTCTCCCTGTCAAACTCGGCGGCCTTCATCGCTCCCTGGGCCTTGCTCAGAGCCAGGGCGATCTTGCCTATCTCCGGGCTGGTCGTGAAGCTGAATGGGCTGATCTCATCGGGGAGTCCTGCCCATTCTGTGCTTTTCTCGTCCATCGTTCCTCCTATCCTTCGTATTCTGCAATCGCCAGTAGCCGGTAGGCAAGGCTCCGAGCTACCGACAAGGTCAACTGCAAGCTGATTCCAGGGGCCGTCAGCCTCACGCCACCCCGGTCTACTCCCACTGATATTGTTTCTGGCTTATCATAGTAGGCTACGACCTCAAGGTCCATCTATTCCTCCTTCTATTCCCCGGCAGGTCACGGCCCCCGCCGGGCTTTGCAGCATATGAGAGTAGTGGGCAGAGTTGCGCGTCGCACAGACGGGATACTCTGCTATAACTATTCTGTTATCCCTCCCCCGAAAGGGTTTTCTGTGTGTTTACTCAAAGCCCCTGCTTGCCCTGCCGTGCGGGAGGGCGTTTGGCACTAGAATGGGTTGGGTTCGTTGTTCACAATCAGCCCCAAGCAATCCCGCTCGAAGCGCAGGCAGTCCATGACGGAATGATCCAGCTTGATCTGCTCCTCTGCCAGCCGTATGTTCGTAGTCAGGCCTAGCCAGACGGCGTCGGCGGTCAGTTTGGCTTCAGTCTGGGCTTTGCGAATGGTCTCATTCGACTTTTCCGCTTGCCACACGGGGACTAGTTCGGCCAGAAGCGCGGCTTCACGCCTGTCCCGCTTCTCCCGTGACACGCTCAACTCGTGGGTCGCATCTAAGATGCTGGTACTGGCCCCCTCATATTGCCGGGGCATCGCCAGTAGCCGTGCCCTGATGTCCTTGTTCATCATCCCTCCTTCGGTCTTCGTGGTTTCACTCTCAGTTCCATGCGTTTGACCAATTCCATCGCCTCGGCCTCTTGACCTCGTACCGGAATGAGGCGGAGCACCGGCGTGTGGTTCACGCCCTCGACCCAGACCACGACCGGGTGTTTGTAGAGGCCCTTGATTCCCTGGATGCAAAGCTCGTAATGTGCATCCATCTAAAGCATCCTTTTCCGCTGAATCTTGACAACTGCCATCCCCTCGCAGAACGTGCACGGGTAGGCGTTCTCGGCCGGCTTCGGGCCGATGTGCTCGCCACTCCCGCCACAGCAGGGGCAATCGATCTCCCCCTGCCATTCGAGGCAAGGGCCCTCGTCAATGTGGTCGGCGATCTTCGCCATCTGTTCGTCAAGCCATTTCGGATTCATACGATCCCCCTTGCCTCCAGGATACCCCAGAGGCACATAATCCCCAGCAGGGCAATGGGCAGGTACCACAAGGACGGTATTAGTGGCTCGATCATACTAATCCTCCTTCAACCTTGCTTGCGTAGTTTCTTGCGAAGACGATATGCCCGTTCATATTCGATATGCCTCGGCCGGTACTGCTGACAAGTTTTACAATGCCTTGCTCCATTTCGCTTAGAGATGACCGTGTTCGTCGTGGTGAACTCGTGCCCACGTTTGCAGTGGTTAGTACGGAGGGGAGTCGCCATCGTCCCCAGCCCACGCTCCATGTTCTCCCGATGGGTCACAGGCTCTAAGTGGGCAGGATTCACGCACCAGCGGTTGCGACACAGGTGATCTATCTCCAACTCGTCCGGGACCTCGGCAATAAGAAGTTCATATGCTACTCTGTGTGCGGGTTGAATGGACAGATGCGTGACGGCAAATTGCCCATACCCACCCCAGTCGAACGCGGCCGTCCATCGCCAGCATTCACTATCAGGAGCCTTCTCGACCTTGGGCCAGAATCGTCTTTCGATTCGCTCTCTCTTTACGGGGTCGGTCCCAATACGGGCTCTTGCATTTGGGACAGATCGCAGGCCGGACCTGGCGGGTTGCCCACTCATGCGTACACCTCAAGCAAAACTCAATCTTCAACTTACCTAACATTATATACCTTGCGGGTAAGTTTTGTCAAGTCCCATGCTAAAAAGCATCGGTGAAGCCCACGTCGGGCGTGTCCTGGCGCTTGGTGCAGGCGACGCCATCGTCACACCGGAGCACGAACACGTTGCCCTTGCCTCCGATGTAGCGCCTCTGCTCATGCACGTCTGCGCCGATCCACCCGCAGGCTGCACAGCGCCGAGTGATTTTGTCCAGGTCTATTTCCATCATCGCCTCCCAGCGTTCAATCCGGCATTGTTGATCGCCGAGAGCAACTCGGCATTGTTCTCCAGGGCGTCGGCGATCCTCTCCAGGCTATGAGCGATGGAGAGCTGGATGATCCTAGCAGGGACATCCGATATGATATTCCTGTCCACCAAGTAGGCCAAGTTGCGTTGTAATGATTCTAGGTCAACCTTCAAGTCATGACCTCCTGTTTATTGATGTTGCGCTCGACTCGTTCCGTTTCCGCTCATGTCGCCGGGTAGCGTCGCCCGGCTCGCTGTTTGATCTACCCTTATTATCGCGCCTGAAGGTTACAGGACACGTAACGAAGGGTATCAGGAAGGTAAACATCCGGCCTTGCGCTTCCGTGGCCCGCGCCTGGGTCCGTATCGCGTGACATCGCGCTCGTCCGGTGCCCGAGTCTCCACAGCTACTACAGAGCCATCCGGCTGGAGCGTCCCTGGCCTGGAGCATAAAACACATACCAGCGTTGCCGGGTCCTGGACGTCCGGCACCATCGATCCCCGGCAGTCGAGTCTAGGGCAGGGTATCATCGCCCGATCTCCCGGAGCAACGCTCGCCCCACAAATGCCGTGTACTCCGGTGGAATTGCTTGGCTCAATTCAGCCCGTGACATCCAGGGAATGTTCATAGCTATTCTCCCGTCGCTGGCCTTGAAATTATGCCCCACGCAGGTTATGAAATCCTGTTTCTCCAGAGTG
>JAUSEJ010000728.1 GCA_030650265.1 Dehalococcoidia bacterium
GGACGCCTTGGGACTGTAGAAACTATCGATCATCGAGCCTCCCAACACCTTGCGTGAGTCTATGGACCGTCCCCCGCAACGAATCGGGACGATCGCATCGAGCCATCCGAGATGGCGCACCGCTATGCGGAACCACTGCACGTTAGCATAGGTGCTGAATGGTTGTCAACGAAACGGCTCCGGCAAGCGACCCAAGCCTACGAGGTAGTTGCTGACCGCTCCGGCGGTGAACGCTTTCCAGCTACACTTGCCGTTCCCCCGGCAAGTCTACGTCCACCTGAGGATCAAGACAGACCGCAGGCAGAGAAGAACCAGGCGATGTTCCACGAGGCGCCTGCGATCCATCCCGTCGATTCCCCCCTGATAAGGGGGGTTAGGGGGGTTACTCGGGCGGTTACTTGGGTCCAGCATCCGCTACCACGCGTCTTTGACCGAAAAGGCACGCGAGAATCGAAATGCGCTGACGCCTGCAATGAGCGGTGAGCGCGTAAGAGATGTTGGCCTTTGGCCAACATCTCTTACGCCTCAAACCCGTTTGCCCACCCAGGCGGGCAACACACGATAAGGCAGCTCCCGTTGCGCCTTTGGCTAGCTTACCTCCTCAGGGGTGATCTCTTCAGGGTCTCCAAGATAGACGAGTGCGTTGTACAGGTAGACGTCCATCTCTCGCAGGCAGCTATCGACGGCCGGACTATCCGTCTCTCGACGCACCAGCCTCAGCTCTTCGCGCACGCGGCAAAGGCGGCCATACATCTCGTCTCTGGTCATGCTTGCCCCTCCAGTTTCCGGCGCACTTCCTTGGGCCGGTGATCGAACATCCTCTTGGCCTTCAGGTCGTATCGGGGAAGGCCCCCGGCGGGGAGAAACTGGACGTCGACGCCCACCGACAACTTTTCATGGTACAGAGCTTTGGCCCGCCGGGCGATGCCGGCGAAGTTGTCCGACGTCTCCCCATCCTTGGCCTCGAACTTAACCAAGATCTTATCCAGGCCCTCCACACGATCTATGTGGATTTCGTAGTGATGGGA
>JAUSEJ010000733.1 GCA_030650265.1 Dehalococcoidia bacterium
AAAGATGGTGTGAAGGCCGTTGAGGTGAGGCGTTGGCGCATACGTGATGAAGAACTGCCCGCCGTTGGTATCTGGCCCTCGGTTGGCCATCGCCAACAAGCCTGGCCTGTCAAACTGGAGCTCCGGGTCGAACTCATCTTCGAAGGTGTAACCTGGGCCTCCTCCCCCTGTCCCGGTTGGATCGCCTCCTTGGGCCATGAAACCAGGCAAGACCCGGTGAAACGTCGTGTTGTCATAGTAGCCCTGTCTGGCGAGAAACACGAAATTGTTGACCGTTACAGGAGCTTGTTCAGGGAAGAGCCGCACCCTGAAATCGCCGATCTCGGTCTTGAATAGGGCCTCGTAGGATTTCGAGGGATCGATTTCCATTGCCGGCGGCGAGGACCATTGAAAAGGTGTTCCACTCCCTTCGGCTTCAGAAGGTGCCGTTGGGGGTGTCGCGGCATTGTCAGATGTGGCTGAACCGCATGCTGTGACCGCCACCATGCCAATAGCAGCAACACCGAGAGCGATGGCTCTTCTCTGTCGAGTCGTCATTGTCTATGACCTCCGAAGCACGCCTTCTTCGGGATTACCGGCTGATTGCGGGCGGGTATTGAGATGTGGCTGCAAACGCAGCGAGCTTGCCGCCTAACGGCCTCGAGGTGAGCCGCCCGCCGACGCGGGCGGACCTGCCTTCACTCTACGTCAGCCTGGCGGGGAAGACCAGTGTCCATTTTCCGCAGCTAGGCGGGTCGGCTCCACCGAGTTGTTGGGCGGCGGCAATGGCATCGTTGACCGTGAAGCGATGCCTCTACTTCCGATACTCACGGAGAAAGTCGTCGCGGGGAACGGCTGACTGCGTAAGGATGGTCCTGAGAGTGGAACCTTTGAGTGTCCTGTGATTGGGCATGGTCAAGGTCGTCTTGGTTCCATCGGGATTGTCCCGGGCCATGGAGATGTGATTGCCCTCCCGAACGAGAACGAAACCGAGCCTTTCAAAGGCTCGGATGATGTCGCGGATAGGTGCATCTGTGGGAAACCTGGCCACTAGATGGCGATTCCTGTCTCCGCTACGAAAGCCTCGAGGACCTCTTGGTCGCCCTGAAGGGCTTCCTTGCCGAAAGTCTCAGCGTGGAACCGGATGGCTGACTTGACGTCGGCCAGAGCTTCCTCATATGTATCCCCTTCGCCGACGACGACGCCCTTCAAACCGAGGGGGTATGCAACATAACCGTCGGGGTGCTTCTCGACGATGATCTTCAGTTGGCGTTCCATGCTCAACTCCTTGGTGCTGACTTCAATGATATCACGCGCTAGGGGCAACGGGCCCCAGTTTCAAGCGGCCGCCCAACGGCCTCGAGATGAGCCGCCCGGCCAGCGCTTGAAACCTATCTTAGACCCGATTCGCCGCAGCTGGCCGGGTCGGCTCCATCGAGTTGTTAGGCCGCTGCATTCTAAGTGACCTTGCCAGAAACGTAGTCGTTGACTATCTGCTCGTAGATGGGATCCTTGACCTCGTAGAAGTCAAAAAGGATGAATAGGGGATTGGTGATCTGCTTGACGAGAGGAACTAGGTTTGCCTCGATTGCACTGAGGGGCGATGTGGCTGAGGTTTCGACCGTATCCTCGCTTGTCTTGAAACCTGGGGGGACCCACCTTCCCGAATTCGAGGTCGACATCTCCCGACCTTGCAGACTGGAGTAACGGACGGCAATGTTGACGTATGTGGATGGGTCGAGCCCAAGAGCGGAGTATAGGCGCGCGCAATGCAGGAACATCTCCGTCGCGCGACCGATCCTTGTGTTGAAGAAGATGACGCGAGGCCCGTCCGGATGGCGCTCATCTTCAAAGAGGGACTTGAGCAAGTAGAAGTCCCCGTTCTTTCGGGCCGCCCAGTAATCGTAGGAGGATCGCGTTCTTGAGAGCATCTTCAGAGTGTTGATTTCGATCTCTGCGAATATGCCGTCACTCGTCGGCCTCGGTCTGTATTCGGGGTTCAGCATCACGG
>JAUSEJ010000735.1 GCA_030650265.1 Dehalococcoidia bacterium
ATCCACGATGCGATTGCCTCGCGCACGTACTCGATGATACGACGGGTTGGCTCGCAGCAGGACATTGTAGTCATCGGGGGAATGGCAAAGAACGTGGGCCTTACTCAGGCGTTGAAGCGACGCCTCGAGGTTGATCTAACGGTGCCGGCGCAGCCCCAGTTCGTGGGTGCTCTAGGGGCAGCGCTGCTGGCCGCCCGCTAGGTGGTCATCAAGCAATACTCGTAAGAAGGGAGTAACAATGACTATCGAATACTTCAGATGGAAAGAATACGCCTGGCGGGACCCGGATAAAGACTGGCGGCAAGCGGAGACGATTACCCTCGGAATAGACGTCGGCTCGGTAAGCTCTAAGGCCGTGGTGATGACCGATGGCCAGATTTACTGCTATGCCGCGCTGCGCACCGGATACGATAGCCCGGACAGTGCGGTGAGGGCCCTCAGTTCCGCCCTGGAGGGCACCGGGCTTCCCCCGGATAAGATCGACTTCTGTGTGGGGACGGGCTACGGACGGGTAAATGTACCCATGGCCAACCGGCTAGTAACGGAAATATCCTGCCATGCCCGGGGTGTAAATTTCCTCTGCGGGCCGACGGCAAGAACGATCCTCGACATGGGTGGACAGGACTGCAAGGCGATTCGCTGTGATGAACGGGGCAAAGTAATGCAGTTTCTCATGAATGACAAGTGCGCAGCGGGTACCGGCCGGGGCATGGAGGTGATCGCGCAGATGCTGTCTGTGCCCATCGGCGAAGCGGGGGCGCTATCGCTGGATGTCCAAGGGGAGGTACCGGAGGTCTCCTCAACCTGCGTGGTCTTCGCCAAGTCGGAAGCGATGGGACTGCTGCGGGGAGGCTGGTCGAAGAACCAGGTTCTGGCCGCCTACCACGAGGCCATGGCTCATCGGGTGATCAACCTCCTACGGCGCAGCGGCATGGAGGAGGATTTCGTCATCACGGGAGGAATCGCCAAGAACATGGGCATCGTCCAGCGAATCGAGGGGGCGCTAGGCGTGAAGACCCTGCCGGTGAAGCCAGACCCCCAGATCGTCGGGGCGGTCGGCGCCGCTCTCTTCGCTCTCGACTCCTACCGGAAAGCCCAAAAGGCCGCCAATGCTGAATTGGCTTCGGTAACATGAGGGAGGAGACCGGATGGACAGCGAAGTAAGTTTGCCTCTAACGGGCATCCGGGTGCTGGAAGTTACGAATTCCCTGCAGGGATCACTAGCAGCCCAGGTACTGGCCGATTTGGGCGCAGAGGTCGTCAGACTGGAGCCTACGCGTAGCGGCCATCAGTCCCGGGAAGACGAGGTGGTCCTCTATGGCCGAAACCTGACCCTGGCCACCGGGCGTTCGCTACTCCGCGAGACCTACAACCGGAACAAGAAGAGTCTGACTCTCGACCTTGGCCGCCGCGAAGCGGCTGAAGTACTCCACCGGTTAGTGGCGAAGTCGGATGTATTTCTCACCGACCTTCTTCCACCTGAGTTGCAAGGCCTTGGCTGCGTGGAAGAAGCTCTCCGACGCTACAACGCTAACCTCATTTACGCAAGGGCAACCGCTTTTGGCAGCAAGGGTCCCGATGGCGAGCTTGGCGGCCCGGACATTGCCGGCACAGCGCGCTCAGGGCTTTCGATGTGTATAGTGAAGGGAGAAGAGCCTTCGTATCCTCCCCATGCGCTTGCCGAGGTCCTGTCCGGTACCATGCTCGCATTTGGCGTCGTCACCGCTATCCTCGCGCGCGAAAGGCTGGGGGTGGCTCTACCCGTCGAGGCTTCCCAGTTGGGCAGCATGATGTGGCTTCAGCTTTTTGGGATAGCCATGTATGCCAATAAAGGGGTTGAGTTTCTCAGGTATGACCGAAAGAGGTTCAACGCCGTATTCGGCCAGTACAAATGTCAGGATGGTCGATTCATGACACTTGGAGTTGCCCGGGCCAATAGAGATTGGGAAACGCTGTGCAAGGTCATGGGCATCGAAGAATACCTGAACGATCTTCGCTTTGATCCGCGATCATACGGCCGCATTCGACCGGATTACAATGCCGAATTAGTCGAAATCTTGGACGCGGCTTTTGCGACCAGGCCGCGAAGTGAGTGGGAGGAGGCCCTTCGCACCGCCGGCCTCGCCTTCTCCATCGTAAATAGGATACCGGATCTCCTTACTGACACCCAGGTAATCGCCAACGAGTATTTGGCGACCTTGGACAACGGCCTTCAGCTCGTGACACTCCCCTTCCAACTAAGTGTCAGCAAAGTGCTTTATGGCGCCGGTAGCCCGGCGATCGGGAGCGATTCTCAGGACGTCATGGTCAACCTGTGTGGATTGAGCCCGGAGGATGCGGGAGAATTGATTCCAACTGATGGAGCATGAGCGGGTATCAAGGATCAAGGTGAAGGAGGTCGCGCAGTAGAATGGAGAACCTGCCCTTAAAAGGAATCCGCGTATTGGACGCCACGCACTTCATGCAGGGGCCTCTCGCGTCTCAACTTCTGGCCGATTTAGGCGCCGAGGTGATCAGGCTGGAAGCTCCCGAAGGCTGTGTTATGCGTGGCCAGGGCATCGTGCTTTTTGGCCAGAACCTAAACCTTCCCGACAATCGCGCCATGATCTTCGAGATCTCCAACCGGAACAAGAAGGGCGTGAGCCTCGATCTCCGCAAACCGGGGGCAAAGGAAGTAGTATACCGCCTGGCCGAGACATGCGACGTGTTTGTCACTAATCTTACCGCCGATTCCTTGTGTCGCTTCGGGATCGAGGAAGAGGCCATTCGCCGCCACAATCCCGGCATCATCTATGTCCAGGGAACCGCCTTTGGCAGCAAAGGCCCGGAGGGATCATATCCGGGAAACGATCCTACTTGTGTTTCTCGCAGCGGCTTCATGCTTTCATGGTTAAAGGGAGACGAGCCTATCTGGCCGCCCCATGCAATCTCGGACGTCTCGTCGGCAACTACGTTAGCTTTTGGCGCCATCACGGCCCTTCTTGCCCGCCAAAGGCTCGGTATCGTCCAGAGTGTTGAGGCCTCCCAACTGGGTGGTATGATGTGGCTTCAGCAGTTGGCAATCAGCCTCTGCGCCAACATAGGGGGGGAATTCCTCAAGTATGACCGCAGACACGGGACCGATCCCCTCCAAAACGTGTATCAGTGCGGGGACGGTAAGTGGATTGCCATCGGGCTAGGACGGGGCGACAGAGATTGGGTGCAGCTTTGTGGTATCATGGCACTTGACAGGTACATTGGCGACCCCCGATTTACGACAAGCGACGCCCGACTGGCGAACGGTGACGAGTTGATCGTGATTCTGGACGAAGCTTTTACGACCAAGACGCGGGAGGAGTGGGATGGGGCATTGCGGACAACGGGACTCGGGTTCTCCATCGTGAACACGGTCCCGGACCTCTTCACCGACCCGCAAGTGATCGCCAACGAGTACCTCGGAGATTTCGCCAGCGGCTTCAAGCTGGTGAACTTCCCGTTCCAACTGGGCGACAGCGTCGTCATGCCCAAGGGGGACAGTCCCACGATCGGACGAGATACGATGGACATCTTGACGAGTCTGTGCGGCTATAGTTGGGAAGAGGCCGCAGATCTGGTTTCAGCGGGCGTAGTGTAACCGTATCGTTCTTCTTGTGTGGAAGGTAAAACTGCCGTATTGGTTTGGAGGAGGTAATCAATGGACCAATGGCTGAGTGAACAGGAGTACTGGCTATCCCCCAAGAACAAGAGGCTTCAGGACTTGCAGCGGCAGTTTCCCAAGCTGCCCATGGCCGTGATAATTCAGAACGATGTTATGCGCTGCGGGGTCAGGCCTAGTCAGGACATCTGGGAAATCGAGGGCGCCAATAAGGCGGCGGGCGTCGCCTTTCAGAACCGGGACCACGGCCAGTTTTTCACCACCAAGGAGCATCAGGTTAGACCCACTGGCTTTTGCCTGCCTGAGGATAC
>JAUSEJ010000755.1 GCA_030650265.1 Dehalococcoidia bacterium
CTATGTAATCGGTGTTGAGTCGTCTCAGGCTCGCTTCACAGGCCGCAATAACCCTGCTATAGGATAGCCCACCTTGATTGGCGCCTTTGCCGAGGGGTATACCGGTCTTGGTTGCCACGATCACCTCGTGGCGTCGCCCGGTCAACGCCTTGCCCACATGCTGCTCAGATACAGTCTCGCCGTACATGTCGGCGGTGTCGACAAAGTTCACTCCTAGCTCGATCGCATGTTGAATCACCAGAGTCGATTGCGCCTCATCGCAGAACCAGCCGAAGTTGTTGCCACCGAGACCCACTTCTGAAACGAAAAGCCCCGATCCACCCAGTCTGCGGTACTCCATGGTCAAGCCCTCCTTCTCTTACAACCGATTCAAGCCTACGGCTTCGCCTCAGGCTTGTCTGACGATAGTTCCTTGCCGTATTTAGCGGCGAGAGTCCCAATCAGTCCGGAAATACCGCTGTCGCCGCCGCCCACGACGGTCGTCGGCACAATAGGTATTCCCTTGGCGGCCAGGGCCGTGATAACGTTGACCAGAGTTGTCCCTTGCTCACCAAGCGCCTCTTTCTGCCGTTGATAACCCTCTGCGAGACCAATACCGGCAGCGGCATTCGTCTTCTGTATGTAGGTAGCCTCACCTTCAGCTTCTTTCATCCTCGCTTGGGCTAAATTGTCCTTGATGATTATCTCCAGTTCGGCATTGACCACATCTGTCTGTTTTGCCGCCCGGGCCGCCTTTTCCTGAACCTGGATGCTTTCCTCGTTGGCATTTGCCTGCTCTTTGAACTGAGCTTGTTGCTGCAGGGCAATTTCTCGCAGCGTTTGCGTCGCGAGCAACTGATCTGGAATCTGAATGTAGGCTACTAGGAGATTCTGGGCCTCCACGCTGTACGACTCAAAAACGGATCTGGCGTGCTCCAATGCCTCTGTCTGTAACGAGGTCCGGCTCTGGAAAAAGTCGATGGCCTTCTTTTCACCGGCTTTGTTCCAGAAAGAGCTGTCGATCAACGGATGGACGATCTGGTCGATCAAGTTGTCGACCGACCCGAAACGGGCGATGATGTAGGCGGCATTTTCGGGAGTGATGCGTATAATCATCCGGACATTCACCTCGAGCAAGAAGCCGTCCTTGGATGTGACCTTGAGCGGGTCGAACTTGTAGAGCACGCCTTGATCCGTTACACCCTTCACTTCAGTCCCTATCTTCCCGGCGGAGGCCCAGTCGATGGTCACCGCAGAGGTTGGCACGAGATACGGGGTGAAGGCAAACGTGTTCAAGTTGTAGGTTCCGGGAGCGATCGGCACACGCCAGATACCACGAACGTATTTATCGGAAATGAGCAATCGCTCTATTTCGTCGTGGACAGGGCCTTTTAGGTCATCGCTTCCCTTGCCGGCGACTGTGCCTGGCCTTCCTGTTGGCTCCTCTAATTCGATTCCGACATTCGACCTGATGACCGCGACGTAGCCGGGCGCAATTTGCATTACAGGGATGATCTTAACACCAAACAGCTTAGGGTTGATGTAGTAGATTCCCGGTTGCAAAGTGTCTAACTGCGGCCCCCGATACCCCTGAGAATTGATAAACTTCTGCCCGTCTTGGAAGATTCCCGGGTCCAGAATGGGCTGCCCATCGGCTCCCACCGGCCTTGGCGCGATAATGTAGCCCGAGGTCAACGGGATCCCACCCTCGGCGACAACTACGCCCAAACTGTTCTCTGGAATAACAGTGGCGCCGACGATTTCCACCGAAAAAGCCAAGGTGTTGACCCGATAGGTACCCGGTCTGAGGAGGTCTATCTGAGGCCCCCTGAATCCTCCGTGCAATAAGAACTTCCTGGCGTCCTGAAATGAGTCACATTCAACCTCATCGCCAAGGAGTTTCCCCACGGGCAATGCCTGCCCATCGACTTACTTGATCAGCCCTACCTGGCCTGAGGAGACCACGACCACCTCGTCCTTCTTTACTCCCCAGAGGATAGGGAATCTCCAGTAGAACCCGGGTCTCAGGACATCTGCCTGGATGCCTACCTCGCCTTCAGTGGCAATGATGTGGCCTTGTGGCAGGCGACGACCGAAGTTCTTCCTGGTCAGTATGCCGACCTGTCTGGCGCCTATAATAATGAATCCGGGCAGGACCAGTGTCACGAGCGAGACCAGTACCAACACGAAGATTCCGCCAGCAATTATCAGTTCCATCTTCTCATACCTCGCTATGAAATGACTTCGTTCTCAAGCGTCCAAGTAGTGTCGAAGGGCAGGCGCTTCATTTGGGGGTTAATGGTGGGCGATGAGGGGCTCGAACCCCCGACCTTCTGTGTGTAAAACAGACGCTCTAGCCAACTGAGCTAATCGCCCAAGAGGATCAGCGGCATCAATATATCACAGGCCGCCGAACCCGTCAACTTGATTCACCTCTCAGGGTGGATGACATAGATGTAGGCAAGAGAGCAGAAATGGGGTATCCTGGTTTCTAGGAGACAAACCTAGAAAGGAGGACACCCC
>JAUSEJ010000762.1 GCA_030650265.1 Dehalococcoidia bacterium
AGGGTGTACTATCCCCGTTGGGATTGGAATTGATCCAGTCGACCGCCCCCGACTCCGCCTTCGCCAGGTTCGTGGAGAAACGAGGAGAGGGACTATTCAGCCTCTGTTTCAAAGTACCCGATATCGATGTTGCTATTGAGGAACTTACCGGCATGGGTCTTGAGGTAGCGGCCCGCATGGTATTGGGCAAAACAAGGGATGTACAATTCCATCCCAGGGATACCTTTGGTGTGAGCGTCGTACTAACCGAATACCCGGCCGTACACGGCGCCGAGGTGGCCGGTCGTGAGAAGCCGCGCTAGCATAGCGTCGTGTCAGCGTCGCTGTTCTCCGCAACAGCATCGTCAAATCATAATCACTTTTCCCGTTGGCAAATGCACCAAGTCAGCCCACTAGATTGCCTCGATTGAAAGGAGTATAATCGTTTCTGTAGCAGGACTCCCGCTGAAGTGAGCCTCACCATGGCCAAGTCATCCATCAAGGTGGTCGGTATTGGAGAAACACCGGGGGGTCACTAGCACAAATCATCCATCTCGCAAGCCCTCAGGCTCGGGATCGACGTCACCTTTCGTCGGCCGGGAGGCCGAGCTTCGTCGCCTCAACGTAGCGCTGCATCTCGCCGCCAAAGGACAGGGAAGCACGATCTTCCTGACTGGCCAGCCGGGTATAGGCAAGACCCGTCTGGCGCGAGAAGCTGTCAACATGGCGAAGGATCTGGGCTTCACGGCCCTCCAGGGGCGCGCTTATTCGCTGGGGACCGGATTGGCCTACGCCCCGATACTTGACGCCTTAGGGCCCTACTTGCGCAGTTTGGAACCTGCCCGTCTCTCGCTCTTACTTAAGGGACTGCCGGATCTCGGACGCCTACTGGGTGGTCTTGGGCTTCCATCGCTGTTTCTTCATCCGGAAGGATTGGGCGACCCCGCTCTCGAGCGAACTCGCCTCTTCGAGACAACTTTACGTCTCCTCGTAAGATTAGCGGAGGAGGCGCCCGTCATCCTCTACATAGACGATTTACACTGGGCTGACTCCGCATCGCTCGAGATGATGCACTACCTTGCGCGTGGCTTAGCGGAACAACGCGCCGTACTGCTCGCCACCTATAGTACCGGTCCCCTCAATATGTCGAGCGGCCTGCGAGCGTTGGTGGGTCCGCTTCAGCGGGAGGGATTGGCCGAGGAGATCGTTCTCTCTGCCTTGGGGCCGGAAACTGTAGAGAAACTTGCTCGGGGCTTTCTCGGTGGAGAGCCGCCGGATAATCTCCTCACACTTCTCGATGAGCGCGCTGGTGGGACGCCCCTCTTCGTCGAGGCATTCATGTCCTCCCTCATCGACTCCGGCCATCTTGCCATCGATCCTACCCATGGCAAGGGTCTTTGGCTCCTGAATACCGAAGAGGCGTTCGTCCTTCCTGAGAGCATTCGACACCTGGTTCTGGAACGTCTGACACGGCTGACGCCTACCGATCGGCGCATAGTTGATCTAATCGCCGTCATTGGCATGGGTACGTCGCACGACGTTCTTCGTTCCGCCAGTGGCATGGAAGAGAACACTCTCCTGGCGTCCCTGCAGAGCCTCCGGGCGGCAGGGATACTGTCCGAAGGAACAGACGGTCAAGATGTCATCTACAATCTAACCCATCCGCAAATTCAGGAGGTCGCTTATGCTGAACTGCCTGAGATGGCACGGCGTCACATCCATGTAGCGGCGATCGAGGCGATCGAGTCCAGCAGAGTAGCAAGGCCAGAGGACGTCAATCGGCTGGCTCGCCATTATCGCGGCGCCGGACCGGAGGCCGATCAGAACCGCGCTCTGGGGGTGCTGTTGGCGGCAGGCGATCATGCGCGTGCGCTTTACGCCAACCAGGAGGCAGCGCAACATTACAGCGCCGCCCTGGGAATGGTCCGCCAAGGTCGTTGCTCCACCGATTTGGTAAGTTCCTATTTCCAGGGTGAGGCGCCGCTGCCATGGCTGCTTGAGCGGCTTGGTGAGGCGTGGGGACGACTCGGTGAAGGGGGCGCCGCCGCGGCATTGTGGAAGGAAGCAATATCTCTTCTAGCGGAAGGAGATCAGGCTGGTCATTCCGATAGAAGAACTGTTTCTGCCTCCCGCCTCCGTAGCATGCTGGCTTTGGTAGAGTGTGAACGTGGCCAATTCGATATCGCCCTCAGTCATCTAAGAGCCGGCCTGGCTGCGCTAGCGGGCCACGAGGCCTGCCAAGAGGTTGCCGACCTTCACTTCGAGCGCTTCTACATACTTGACAGACTGGGAGACATAGCTGGCATGGCGGAAACAATCGCCGAGCTACAATCTGTGGCCAATCGCTTGGGATCGCCACGGGCGGAGGCCGAAGCCAGTTTGATAACCGCCATTTTCCGCATGTGGCAAAACGATCTCACCGGCGCCTGTGAGGGGGCACTACACGCCGTTAACATAAGCGAGTCAGCGCAAGAGCTAACGATTTGCTGCCTGGCGTATAGAACGCTGACGTCGATCGGATTGCGCCTTGGCGACCACCACTTCATGCGACGCAACGCTAAAAACGCGCTGGCTGTGACCCAGCGTCTTGGCGCGCCATCCATGGAAATCCGTTCTCACGTCCTCCTGGCCTGGGCGGATTTCCTGGCCGGCGCCTGGGACGAATCGCGGCGAGTCAGCATCGAAGCCATTGCGTTAGCCCGTCGGGTTGGATCGACGCGTGACCTGGTCTATTCCATTGCCGGAAACGCTTTGCTCCTCTCCCTTCAAGGCGATCTGCCCGCGGCTGAAGCCCGTATTGCCG
>JAUSEJ010000765.1 GCA_030650265.1 Dehalococcoidia bacterium
TTGTCGATCATCCACTGGTACAGGTCATCCATATAGTACTTGTTGACAAGAAGCCGGTGAACTCCCGGAAATCTCTGAATCACCGCCTCTGCCCTGATGGCCTTCTTGCTGTAGATCAACCAGCCGAAGAATATCCCGCCAAGAGCGATGACTGATGACAACGCCATCAACGGTATGTTGAACGCCGGATGCTCGGCATGCTCGCCCGGTGGCACAAGGAAACCGGCAATACTGGAGTAATTCTCCGGGAGACCGAAGACCTTATCGGCCCAGGGCAAAGCGACAAATCCGGCAGTGAGGGCGAGAAAAGCCAGTACGATCAGCGGCAAGGTCATGTTCCAGGGAGACTCGTGGGCATGATCGGAATGATGCTTGGCCTCACCGAAAAAGGTCATTATCATCATTCTCGTCACGTAAAAGGCCGTCAAGAAGGCACCGAAGAGAGCCAGACCAAAGAAAATCGGACCGCCCTTGGCCAATACGACGCCCAAGATCTCGTCCTTGCTCCAGAAGCCACTCAGGAGCGGAAAACCGGCCAAGGCCAGAGCGCCTGCCGAACAGGTAACAAATGTGATCTTCATCTTCTTGCGCAGGCCGCCCAGTTCCGTCATGTCCTGACTGCCCGTACCGTGGATTACGCTGCCCGCCGAGAGAAAGAGAAGAGCTTTGAAAAAGGCGTGGGTCATGAGGTGAAACATGGCCGCTGTATACCCGCCAAAGCCCAGCGACAGCATCATGTAACCCAACTGTCCGATGGTAGAATAGGCCATCACCTTCTTGATGTCGGTCATCACGACGGCGATGGTGCCGGAAATCAGAATTGTGATCAGGCCGATGACGGCGATAACCATCATGGCGCTGGACGATGCGGCATACAGAGGGAAAGCGCGAGCAACGAGATAGACGCCCGCGGCCACCATAGTCGCGGCGTGAATAAGGGCGCTAACCGGCGTCGGACCCTCCATAGCATCCGGTAGCCAGACATGAAGCGGGAACTGGCCGGACTTGCCCATCGCGCCAAGGAAGACCAGAATGGCTGCAACGGTCAGGTAGGTGCCACCGATCTGGCCGGTCTCGACCATGTGGAAGATGGTGCTCATGTCAAAGGTACCGGCCTTCTGAAAGAGCATCAAAATACCGATAAAAAGGCCAACATCGCCGATTCTGGTCGTAACGAAGGCCTTCTTGGCCGCCTCCGCCGCCGATCGCTTCTCCCACCAAAAGCCAATAAGGAGATAGGAACAAAGCCCAACCAATTCCCATGTCATGTAAAGCACTAGGAAGTTGTCGGCCAGCACCAGACCCAGCATCGACGCCGTGAACAAAGAGAGTACAGCGAAGAACCAGGCAAAGCGCGGGTCGCCGTGCATATAACCCGTCGAATATAGTTGAATCAATGTCGCGCAGAGGGTAACGACCCCAAGCATGAGAACGGCGAGTTGGTCGACGTTCATGCCAATGCGGAAGTCGTACTTGCCAATCTCGAACCAGGAGAAGGAGAAATGGCCGGGCCCGTTAAAGAGCAACTCTCTCAGTATTGGCCAAAACAGGATAAAGCCAATCCCGATTGCGCCAATCGCCAGCCACGCGCCTTTCCCGGGCAATCGCTTGCCAAAAAACGACAGTACAACGAAAGCCAGTACACAAAGTGCCGGGAGCAGCCAGGCGTATGCCATCATGGTTTAACCCAACTCCTTACCATTTCATGATATTGAAGTCGTCCACGTTGATTGAGCTGCGCCCACGATAGACCCGAAGAACGATGGCGAGGGCCAGCCCGACTTCGGCAGCGGCGATACAGATCACGAATATGGCGAAGATCTGCCCGACAAAAGCGGTCGGGGCGAGATACATAGCGAATGCAATAAGATTAATGTTTACCGCGTTAAGCATGAGCTCTATGGACATCAGAATAACCACGGCATTGCGGCGGGCGAGCACGCCGTAGAGTCCGATCGAGAAGAGTACCGCACTCAGCCCCAAGAAATGTTGAAGGGTAAGCATCAGCTTTTATCTCCTGTCGCCAGGACCACAGCCCCGATCAGCGCTACCAGCAAAACCAGTGACGCTACCTCAAAAGGAATGGCCCACGTTGTGAACAGGCTCTTTCCGATCGCATAAACATCAACGCGCTGGATGGCGTTAGACGAGTGCAGCCATCCCGTAGTGACGATGGTGTAGACAAGAGTGCCCAAGAATACGGCCGCGGCTATCAGTGCCAATGGCCTCTGGGCGTTATCGAGGGTAGCCGTCTCTACCCCGACCTTCGTCAGCATAAGCCCGAAGAGAACAACCACGGCCACCGCCCCGGCATAAATAAGGATCTGCACAAGACCGAGGAAATCGGCCTGAAGGACGAAGAAGACGCCGGCAACCATGACCAGCGATAGAACGAGAAGCAAGGCGCTGTGGACGACGTTTCGCGCCGAAACCACGCCGATCGCCCCCACTACTGCCAGAATGCCAAAAACATAGAAAATGATCGTCGAGGCATCCACTACGCTATCCCTCCCTTCTCCCCGAACCCATCTCAATGAGCTGGTCAAGGTTTCTGTAGAGGCTTTTTCGCGAGTATCCGGCCAGTTCGAACTGGTGGGACATCTTGATGGCGTTGAAGTTGCAAACCTCCACGCATATCTCGCAGAAAGTGCAGCGACCCAAATTGAGTTGGTAAACATCCACGATCTTCTTGCGGGTGCTCTTGCCTTCCTTGGCCTTCTCGTTATCCTTCATCGTAACCGAAATCGCCCCAACCGGGCATTCCCTCTGGCATATGCCACAGCCAGTACAGTAGGGCTCGCTCACTTCGGCGTCCCAAAGCAGAGCCGGCGCCCCGCGAAAACGCTCCTCGACAGGCCGCCTCTGCTCCGGATACTGAATAGTTACGGGGCGGCGAAACATCGTGCTGAGCGTCGTCGCCATACCCTTGACCATGCCCTTAATCACTTACCGTCACCTCCTGCCGCTTCGACCAGACGCACGGTGGTGGGCCGCTTCAGCGGGGCTGGACGCCTGGTACTATGCGATTGCCACAAGCTCACACCCCAGTAAATGATGCCCGCCGTGACAACCAGGCTAATCGCCAGTGCCGGCCAACCATACAGCATATACATCGCCGTCAGGAGCAGGTTGACAAAGGACAGTGGCAAGAGGAACTTCCAGGCGAAGCCCATAAGCTGGTCTATCCTTAGCCGGGGGAGCGTTGCCCGCAGCCAGAAGATCAGCAGGATAACAACATAGGTCTTAATGAGAAACCACACAAACCCGGGCAGCAGGGGCCAGGCCCACCCGCCAAGGAACACCGTGGCGCAGATGGCAGCCGTGGCGAAAGTGTTGCCGTACTCTGCCAGATAGAAAATACCCCAGCGCATGCCGCTATACTCGATATGGGGCCCACCTACCACCTCCGACTCGGCCACCGGGATATCAAAAGGCGTCCGGTTTAGTTCGGCCAGAGAAGATATGAGAAAGATTAGAAAGCCAATGGGTTGAAGAAACAGATAGGGGACAGTGCTCTGCATATCGACGATCTTGGAAAGACTCAACGTTTCCGCCAAAATCGCCACCCCGAGAATCGAAACGACCAGAGGCAGTTCATAGCTGACCATCTGTGCCACACTACGAACAGCCCCCAGCAAAGCATATTTGTTGTCTGATGACCAGCCAGCCATGAAAAGACCGACGATCGACAAACCAGGGACGGCCACGATAAAGAATAAGCCAAGGTCCAGATTGGCGACTACCCAGTCTCGGGCGAAAGGAATGACCATGAATACCAGAAAGGTCGGTACGAAAACCACATATGGAGCGAAGCGATAGACCCGATTATCGGCACAGTCCGGTATCAGATCCTCCTTCACCATCAGCTTAATAGCGTCCGCCGGCGCCTGAAGAGCCCCATGGAAGCCAACCCGCATCGGGCCCAGCCTCAACTGGAAATGCCCCAGAACCTTGCGCTCGAAATAGGTAAGGAATAGTACCATGAAAAGAACGAAGCTAAGGACGAGGATGACGCCGACGAAAGCCCAGACTAGAGATTGCTCGATGTTGAAGCCTGCGATGTTCATCTTAGCGGTCCACCTCCCCTAGGACGATATCGAGCGACCCCAGCACCATGACCGTGTCCGCCACCCAACAGCCAGCGAGCATAGTCCGCAAAGCCATGAGATTGCAGAAGGATGGCGCTCGCACCTTCAGCCGGTACGGCATCGGACCACCCTTGCTAACCAGGTAGACGCCAAAATCCCCCCGGGGGCACTCGGTTCGCACGTAGACCTCGCCAGCAGGCGGCCTGAGGACGCGAGGCACCGTTCCTAAAATGGGACCATCTGGCATCTGATCCAAAGCCTGTTTAATAATCCCGATCGACTGTCGCATCTCCTCTACCCGGAGAATGTAGCGATCGTAGGTGTCGCCTACTTCGCCGACCGGAATCTCGAAATCGAACCGGTCGTAAATGGAGTATGGTTCAGTGCGGCGAATATCCTCGGCTACGCCCGAAGCCCGGAGCGTCGGTCCGCTCAGCCCAAAGTTGATTGCCTCCTCGGCCTTGATGATGCCAATGTCGCGTGCCCTGACCAATAGTATCTCGTTCTGGCTGAGAAGATTATCACAGTCGGCGAGTCCCCTTTCCAGCGGTGGAAGAATAGACCTCACGCGCTCCTTGAAGTCGGCTGGAACATCCTGTTTGAGACCGCCGACTCTCAAGTAGTTAACAGTAAGCCGTCCGCCACAGACCGCCTCAAAGATCTGCTGAATTCGCTCCCGCTCGATGAAGCCGTAAAGGAACGGGGTCAAGGCTCCCGCATCGGCCCCCATGCAGCCGTAGAACAACATGTGGCTGGCGATGCGGTTCAACTCGCAGAGGATCACCCGGACATATTCCGCCCGCTCCGGCACCTCTATCTTCATGAGCTTTTCAATGGCCATTACCAGGGTATGTTCGCAGTTAAAGGCGGAAATGTAATCCATCCTATCAAATAGGGGGATTATCTGGCGATAACCATAGTTCTCGAACAGCTTCTCGATACCTCGGTGGAGATAGCCGATAACAGGTTCGCAGTCGACGACCTTCTCGCCGTCTATGGCAAGCAGCATCCTGAACACACCATGTGTGCTCGGGTGCTGCGGGCCCATATTGAGCATCATTTCTACAGTTTCGAATTCGGACTCAACTATTCTTGCCATGAGCCTTTTCCACGTCCTCAGGAATAGCGTCTAGTTTGAAACTCTTCAACAACGGATGACCCTTAAAACCCTCCTCTAAGAGGAGGGTCTTTAGATCTGGGTGCCCTTCAAAAACGATTCCGAACATCTCGGCGGCCTCCCGTTCGTGCCAGTCGGCCCCCTTCCAAACGCCAGTCACCGAAGCGAGACTGGCCACCTCTCTCGATACTTTAGTCTTGACCACTAGTTTGTGCCGGCGGCACACAGAATAGAGGTGATAAACTATCTCAATGCCATCCTCAACGTCCACGCCCGACAGACAGCGCAGATAGTCCAGATGCAAATCGTCGTCGCTCCTCAACTTTAGGCAGACTTCGACGATGGTGGCGGGGGCTACGGTAACGATGAGTTCATCGAAAGCGGAAGCAGACTCGAACTCAATGCCCGCCAGAGCCTTGGCTACCAATGGCTGAAGTTGTTCCGGTTTCTTGATTGGCGGCATCACCACCGAGCCAGAGGTCATCACTTGCCCTTCTTTCCGTCTCGCTTCTCAGCCTGAATCTTTGCCTGCAACTCGAGCACTCCGTTCATGAGCGCCTCAGGCCTCGGCGGGCAACCAGGTATGTACACGTCGACGGGGATGATCTCGTCCACGCCGCGCACAACGGAGTAGGACCGCATAAAGGGTCCGCCGCTGATGGCGCAGCTTCCCATGGCGATGACCCACTTGGGCAGAGGCATCTGCTCGTAAAGAAGCTTGATGGCCTCCGCCATCTTGGTCGTCACCGTACCCGATACGAACATCAGGTCGGCCTGCCTGGGCGAAGGCCACATCACTACACCAAACCGGTCGAAATCGTAATGAGACATATGAGCCGCCATCATCTCGATAGCACAGCAGGCAAGGCCAAAAGTGAGAGGCCAGAGAGATGACTTGCGCGCCCAGTTGAAAACCTGATCGGTAGTGGTGATAAGAACATTATCGCCAAGCCGCGCGTACGGGTTCTCCAACTGGCCCCAAGTAGTCTTCTTTACTTCCACTGCAATACCCCTTTTCGCCAGGCGTAAGCAAGTCCAAACAACAGGATTACGATGAAAATCAGCATCTCGACGAAGGCAAGGGTTCCCAGTTGCTTGAACATGATCGCCCACGGATAGAGGAACACTGTCTCGACGTCGAAAATCACGAAGAGGAGAGCGAAGAGGTAATACCTGACCCGGATCTGTGACCAGTCACCGCCAATGGGAACCATGCCACATTCATATACGGTGGACTTGGAATCGTTGCGCTGGCGAGGAGCTAACAATCGAGATACAAATAGAAGGGCAAATACCAGACCTAATGCCACGACGGATGCGATGAGTACCGCACTATAGTCATTCATCAGTTGTATGCCTAGACCCCAGCAAGTTTAGTAACCGGTTGACGCCCTTGTCAATACTTGCCGTTCCCGTCTCTACCGGCGCACAGACCAATATACTAGAGAGAGCCAATACAGTCAAGACGTAAATGTGACAAATTTCTCATTTTTGCCCCATATTGCTCATTCGGAACGGTTCATCACTGCCACCAGGCGGCTCACGTCTCTGCCCAGTCTGATGCTATAGTTCATTCCCCTATCCTCCGGATAGATCTGAGTTGTGTTGGCCAGATAGAGGCCGCCAATCGGCGTCTCCATCGGTAGGACGTTCTTCGAATAGTGTGTGGTTACGATCGGTTGGCCAGAATCATCGCGAAACAGGCGATAACTCTCAACCCAGCTCAGGCTGAATTCCGGGTTGATCTTCTTCAGATGCGGCTCGTAAGCCTGGAGCAGGTCGCCGGGGCTCTTGCGATAAAGCGGATTGTCCGGGGCAAGGTAGTTCGAGACATATACTACATGTTTCCCACCGTAGCGTTCCGCCTCGATCAAGTTGGTATGCTCAACAACGGCGACGAACGGCACAGAAGGATCGCTGATGTTAAGCCAGTATATATGCGAAAGGGGCCTCGATAGGGTGAGTACCATGCATACCGCCGCTTGATATGACGCCGCTTTGAGCTTTCCAGCGAAGTCCTGGGGCAGATCAGGCGCGATCCGGTCGAAGACCATCGACGGCACTGTGGCAATAACGACGTCGAATGGCAGAGTATTGACCGGCAGATCCTCCATCTCCCTGGCCAGCCCGTTCTCCTCTCTCCATGTCACAACCTCGGAGCGCTCCAACCGCACGCCAGACGCCATCCTATTGGCCACTATAATTCTCTCAACCGGGGCCTCGGTGAGTATTCGCCCTCCGGACCGCAAGATGGCCCGGGCGATCTCGTCGACAAGCAAGCCAAAGCTGCCATTGAGATAGCCAAGTCGCTCGCTTTGCAGACCCTTTTCCCTCGAGCCAAAGCGCAGTCGCATCTTGCCCCAAAACCAGACCATCCCGACTTTGTCGAAGCTCTCCCCGAATTTCCCCCGCAGCAGTGGGCCCCAGACAGCCTCGAAATTGCGCTTTCCTGCATACTTGACGATCCAATCCCGCGCCGTGACTCCCTCGTATTTCTGCCAGTTGGCCTGTCGTTGGAGATAGACGCTGGCCAGCCCGAGCCGAACCCGGTTTATCAGACTGACTGGTTTGAAGTTGAGGAGATCTCTGGGCGTCACAAAGTCCCAGAGCCTGCCGTCGCGAAAGAAACCCACCTTGGAACTGAGCCACTCCAACTTTGATTCAATTCCCAATTCCTTCAACAGTCCGATCACCTGGCTGTCACTGGTGAAAATGTGGTGGTAGAACCGTTCCAGGCGGACACCTTCTACCTCCAGCGTTCCAACCTGCCCACCGATCTGGCTGTCCCGCTCAAGGATAGTCACCTTGTGCCCGGCCTTACTGAGCTCGTATCCAGCCACCAGGCCGGCCAATCCGCCACCGATTATACCGATATTCATGGATTCACCCCACTAAGAATCGAAATGCTGAGTTTGCCCATCACCAATGTCTTCATGACAACTCTGCGTTACTCCCAGTCTCCGTTGGCTGTTGGCGAACAATCCGCCCCAAAGATAGGCCCTCTCGCCAAAGGTAGAAGATGCCCAGCAAGACCGGCGGCAGGAGCAGCGCCGCATGCAGAACGATGCTGTAAGCCGTGGCAATATCGCTGTCGACGCCAAAGAAGCCCAGCGTCTCTCTCGCCGCAACCTCAAAGGGACCGATTCCCCCCGGCAAGGATGGTATCGTAATGCCAATATTGGCCGTGGCCGTCGTGAGCATGAGTACCGGAAAGGACTGGCGAAAGTCGAAGGAAAACATCACCAGATAATACATTGCAGCCTCGGCCAACCAGGCCAGGGCGGAAGTAACGAAGATCAAAGCCAACCTCCAGGGACTCTGCAGCGCCGCGAGACCTTCAATGAATTTGTCGAGAACAGCCTCGACCTTACCGCACAGGCGAGAGGGTAGAAGACGTAGAAGGACTTTCACCACACCCATAGTGAGGCCTTTGGAAGAAGCCACCACGAGGAATACAACGAGGAATCCTCCGAAAAAGAGAGCGGAAAGCTGCACTAAGCTCTGGATCCAGCCGGACAGGGGTACAAATAGAGAGATAACCGCCATGAAGGAGAGCAAGGCCAAACCATCGAACATTCGCTCGACAGCGACCGTGGCCAGGATGGACGACTTGCTGATTCCCTCCTTCTCCCCGAGGATGTAGGTCTTCACCAACTCGCCCAAGCGCGCCGGCAAAATGTCGTTCGCCATATAACCAATGACCACGATAGGGAAGAGACGAGAAGCGGAAACGCGCTTCAATGGAGAGAGAAGGACTTCCCAACGCCAGGCCCTAAACCAGACTCCCACGAAGTAGACGCCTATGGCCGGAACGATCCATTTGTAGTCGGCGTTGACGAACGCCGCCGACATTTGCTGGAAGCTTGTACCCCGGAAAAGCCAGACCAGAAAAACGATGCTAACGAGAATGGGAAGCCATACGCGTTTCTTTGTCAAGAATGAATCCCGCTTCTAGCCGTCCGACAACTCTCCGCTGATCTTCGCAAATGAGACATTCTCCCGCAGGAAGAAGACGCAGCCCAGAGCGGTGACGAGAACATACTGCATGGCGTGGGAGACCACGGCAATGGAAAAGGCAACAGCGCTGACGACGCCAAAGGCACTCAATGCCATTTTGGCAAAGAACTGGAAGGTTCCCACATAGCCCGGCGCCGATGGTAACATTATACCAAGGTTTACGAAAACTACAAGAAAGGCGGCGGCGCAAAGGGTTTCCAGTCCGCCTAGATTAGCGCCATTGGCACCGGTGAGGAGGTGGCCGAAGGCCTTGATAACTAGATAATAGCTACTACCCTCGCAAGCCCAGACCAGGATCGAAATCGCCAGAATGTCCAGTATCCGCCGCTTGTCCCGCAGAGCGTGAAGGCCCAAAACAAACCGGTCGACGATGCTCTTGATAGCCGTGGCGAGCGCCCCGGGCAGAGGCTTTAGACAGTAGGCAATGGCCCGCAAAGCCAACGTTTCCCGCAAAATGAGAAAGGCGAGACTCAGCGAAACGGCAAGGAAGACGGCGATGCTCGCGATCTCCACGATCCGAACCTCACGGCTCAAACCGGCGTCCGGGAAGACGAGAATAACCACCACCCTCAGGGCAATAAGGGTCCAACCGTCGAAAACTCGCTCGAGAACGATCGTAGCGAAGCTTAGGCTCTTGCTGAGCCCCTCCTTTCTCGCCAGATCAAAGGCCCTCACGAACTCGCCGACCCGCGCCGGCAGCACATTGTTGGCGGCGAAGCCGATGATCAGCGTAGAAAACAGGCTAGCAAAAGGGACCTTTATCGTGGGTTCGAGGATCTTGCGCCATCTCAACGTCCGCAACAGATAGCCGCAAAGCGTGAACATCGCAGCAGGAACCACGTAGAGATAATTGGCGGAAAGGAGCGACTCGCCCACGGCCGACCATGCCTCATTCCGGACGGCCAGATAAAGAAATAACGCCGTCAAGGCGAAACCCAAGCCTACTCTGATCCTCTTCGACAAAAGCTCCCCCTCCGTCTGGTAATGCCGAATGATTTTATCACATCCCGGCAAAAAGGGCGACACTTAAAAGTCTGAACCACAGGTTACGCAGATTATGGGATTTCGCAGATATGCTCGCGGGAATTATGCTTTCATTTTGCGTGTATTTGCCCTCGCGACCGCCGTGTTGACACGTATAGCACCCCACCATTAGAATGTAAATTAGTCATATGCTATCACATAAGAAACACGGGGCAACCTACAATGACATTGGCGAATCGTCACCCGAGAAACGACATTGAGCGTGCGGATGTTCTGTCCCAATTGCGGAGACTCCCGAAAAGTGCAGGTAGGACCGAACGTGCGGCGGTTCTGGCTCGTACTGTGGCAGAAATCAGGAGCAGGGTCAGGCCGGCGTTACTAAAACACGGCATAATTAGGGCCTTTCTGTTTGGATCGACCTCCAGAGGCGATATTCACAAGCTTAGCGACATCGACATTGCCATCGAGATACCAAAGGACTCAACCATGGATCTTGTCGACTTCGTGGGACTTGGGTTGGAACTTGAGGCTGCACTGGGTAGAAAAGTGGATATGGTCAATCTGAACACCATGAAGCCTCAGATAAGAGACAGGGCGCAGAATGATCAGGTCCCGTTGCTCTGACCTGAGCGATCCGGTGCAGGTTTTGAAAGAAGGACACGTATGGAAAAGGAATTACGGCCTCAGGCTCGCCGAGTAGTAGAAGACTACCTCAACGACATCTTGGCAGCTATTTCCAGGATCGACCAGTATGTAGCCGAAGTCAGTGAAGAGCAGTTCCTTGCCGACGTCGAGAAGCAGGACGCAGTCAGTCGCAGGCTTCAAGTGATTGGCGAGGCGGCGAAATACATACCTAAGGCTCTACGAGACAGGCGCCCGGAAATACCATGGCCAGCTATCGTGGGAATGCGTAACGTCCTGAGTCACGCCTACCATGACGAAGACCCAACCCTACTCTGGAGAACCGCTCAATTCAGGCTGTCTCCTCTCAAAAAGGCGATCCAAGACTTGCTGGACCACATCGGTAACTCCCCGAAGAACTGAAGTCCCGACGTTTCATGCAAACGGCGTCGCGTGGTTGATCCAGAAAGCTCTACTTCATCGGGGGCAGCATCACTCATTTCGGCTTGCTTTCCTTGATAGCATGGTATATCATCCTAACAAAGACACGAATTAAGATCTGCTATATGTCAACGGTACTGCCTGGGA
>JAUSEJ010000768.1 GCA_030650265.1 Dehalococcoidia bacterium
TTCATGATTAGCGGGGAGGCCGGTCAAGGTGTTCAGTCAGTGGGATTCATCCTTGCCAAGGCCTTTTCCCGGGGCGGCTATCACGTATTCGCCGATCAGGACTACGAGTCCAGGGTCAGAGGTGGCGAAAGCTTCTTCCGGATCAGAGTCAAAGATACCCCTGTCGCGGCGATTTCCGAGCAAGTTGACGTTCTCATTGCCTTGAACAAAGATACGCTAGACCTGCATTGGCCGGAGGTCGCCTCTGGAGGCGTGGCCATCTTCGATAACGAGAAGGTCTCAACCCGGGCAGACAGTAGACTAGTAGCCATTCCCCTGGCTCATCTTGCCGAAGAGAAGGCCGGCAACAAGGTGATGGCCAATACGGTTGCCATTGGCGCCGCCATCGGTCTGGTGAAATTCGACCTGGGCCTACTGAACGAGGTGCTCGGGGAGCACTACGGTTCGGGCGAGTCAGGCGAGCAAAACCTGATCGCGGCGAGGGCCGGATACGACTATGCTCGCGACAAGTTCGTTGCCCGTGGCGAGCTTTTGGCTCAACCGGACGGCCCGAGAAGAATGCTGCTGAACGGCAACGAGGCGATTGCTCTGGGCGCACTTGCCGCCGGCTGCAAGTTCGTGTCCGCCTATCCCATGACCCCGACGACATCGATCATCGAGTACCTGGCGGCCAAAGCCGACAGCCTGGACCTCGCTTTCGTGCAGGCAGAGGATGAAATATCGGCCATTCACATGATCGTCGGCGCCGGCTACGCTGGCGTTCGGGCGATGACAGCCACCGCGGGCGGCGGATTCTGCCTGATGGTGGAGGGATTGGGACTGGCGGGTATCACCGAAACGCCCATCGTCGTCGTAGAAGGCCAGCGTCCCGGTCCGGCGATCGGTTTGCCAACGCGAACCGAGCAGGGCGACCTCGAATTCGTCATCCACGCTTCGCACGGTGAGTTCCCGCGAGCCGTCTTAGCCCCCTCAAATCCGACAGACGCCTTCTGGCTGACCGTGAAGGCCTTCAACCTTGCCGACAAGTACCAGTTGCCCGTTGTTCTGATCACCGACCATCACCTGGCGAGTTCCTACTTCACCACCGATCGCTTTGACCTTTCCGGCGTGACCATCGACAGAGGGCTGCTTTTTTCAAATGAATCGGCGGCAGGGACATTGCCGTATGCAAGACACCGGTTGACAGAATCTGGCATCTCACCCAGGGCCTTCCCGGGGCAAAGTGGCGTATTGGTGGCCACGGACAGCGATGAGCACGATGAAGCGGGCCACCTGACGGAGAGCGGCGAGATCAGAAACCAGATGATGAACAAGCGCATGGGCAAACTAATAGCGCTCAGCAAGGAAATGCCCGCGCCCACCATCTACGGTACGGACGAAGCGAAGGTTCTCCTGGTGGGATGGGGTAGCACAGGCGGGGCCATTCGCGAGGCCTGCGATCTCCTGAAAGCGGAGGGCATTGAGACCTGCACGCTCCACCTGACCGGACTGTGGCCGTTTCCCCGCGAGGTTGTAGGCGGAAGGATCGCCAGCGCTGGCCGGTTCTACGTCATTGAGAATAACGCCACCGGTCAACTAGCCCACTTGATCAGCGCCGAAACGGGTTGCCGGGCCACCGGAAACGTCCTCAAATACGACGGCCGGCCGTTTACACCCGCCCAGATCGCGCGTGAAATAAGAAAGGAGATTGCCAAATGACGACTCTAGCCGACTACGCGGGTCTCACGCCGGCCTGGTGTCCAGGTTGTGGCAATTTCGGGATACTGTCCTCCCTCAAGAAGGCGCTCCTCGAGCTGTCAATAGAGCCACATCAAGTGGTTCTGGTCTCGGGCATCGGACAGGCCGGCAAGACCCCACATTATGTCAAGACTAACGTGCTCAACGTCCTCCATGGGCGACCGCTACCGGCCGCGGTCGGCGTGAAGATAGCCAACCCCGAGCTAATCGTGATCGCCGAGGGTGGCGATGGCGACGGCTACGGCGAGGGCGGCAACCACTTCATTCACACCATGCGCCGCAACCACGATATCACCTACTTCGTACATGACAACCAGGTGTACGGTTTGACCAAGGGTCAGGCATCGCCAACCAGCGACCTTGGCTTTGTGACCAGTACCACGCTTCAGGGGGCAAGTCCTCCGATCAATCCTATGGCCCTTGCCATTGCC
>JAUSEJ010000769.1 GCA_030650265.1 Dehalococcoidia bacterium
TGGCGTTTTTATCCGGGTGCCCACGCTCGTAGTACCCATCGCCGGCCTGTTCCTGGGGCTCATCTACGTCATCGCTCTGTCCCTGGCTCCCCTGATCTTCGTCGGTTGGCTGTGCGTACACGGAGCGATTGCAACTTTCCGGCACCTCAGAGGCTCCCTTATTGCTGAAAGCTTGCACCAGCGAGGAATATCATGAGCGCACCTTTGTCCCAACAAACCATTCACAACGAGAGCCTGATCCGGCCCGACTCGACGAGGACTACCGCAAATCGCACGAGGGTTCTCATCGCTGATGACCATGGCATTCTCAGAGCCGGCATAGCGATGCTTTTGGCGGCTCAATCTGACATGGAATTGGTGGGAGAAGCGTCTACTTGTGAAGAAGCGGTCAGGGCGGTGGACAGGTTGCGTCCCGACGTCGTGCTAATGGACCTCGCTATGCCGGAAATGGACGGATTCAAGGCAACGCGCACAATTAAGCTACAACATCCCGATGTGGCGGTGCTGATCCTAAGCATGTACGACGGCGAAGAGGACTTCTTCCGTGCCCTGGAGGCTGGCGCATCGGGCTTCGTTCCGAAGCGCGCCGCTTCCACCGAGTTGGTGGCAGCCATTCGCTCCATCACTGATGGCGACGTATTCCTTTACCCGTCCATGGCAAAAGCCCTGCTTACCAAGTATCTAAAACATACCCCGGCTAACGGTGAGAAACACTGCAACGGGGACAAACTCACGGAGCGGGAACAAGAAGTTCTACGGCTGATTGCCGATGGCCTTCCAAATCGCGATATCGCCGGACGGCTCGGCGTATCCGAAAGCACGATCGAGCGGCACCGTGCCAACATCATGGAAAAGCTCGACCTGCACAGCCGAACCGACCTGATCAAGTATGCGGTCCGCAAGGGCATCGTACAAGTGGATCATTCTGTCGAAAAAAGTGCGGGCTCCGGGCTGAAAAGCCCGTCACGAAAAGCCCACCAGGAACAGGAGGTTCGATTCCAATGAACAAGATTTCGAGACGGCTATTTCTGAAAACTGCAGGGGCAACCGTGGGCTGCCTCGGGCTTGCCACCGCTCTGGGATCCACCAAAGTGTTCGCGGCGGAAGGGGTATTCTACGGCCATCCAGACCGCAAAGGCATGCTGATCGACACAACCACCTGCATTGGCTGCCGAAGCTGTGAAGCGGCTTGCAACCAGATCAACAACCTACCGACGCCAGAGGCTCCCTTCTCCGACAGGGCCGTGTTCAATGAAAAAAGAAGGACAACAGCGACGGCCTTTACGGTGGTAAACCAGTACAACTCGACCCCGGACGGCCCGCCGATCTATCGCAAGCAACAGTGCATGCACTGTGAGGAACCAACTTGTGTCTCTGTGTGTCTGGTGGCGGCCATGAAGAAGACCGCGGAAGGACCGGTTACCTACAATCAGGACGTCTGCATGGGCTGTCGCTATTGCATAGCTGCTTGCCCGTTTTACCAGCCTACTTACGAATATGATAATGCAACTACCCCTCGAGTGAGGAAGTGCGAGATGTGCTTTAAGAACAGAGTACAGCAGGGCGGAATTCCCGCCTGTGCTGAGGCGTGCCCCACGAAATCGATCATCTTTGGCAAACGGAGCGACCTGTTGGCTCTTGGCTCACAACGGATCGTCAACAAACCCGATAAGTACGTCAACTACATATACGGCGAGCATGAAGCCGGTGGGACTGGCATGCTTTACCTGGCATCGGTCCCGTTCGACCAACTTGGTCTGCCCACGAATTTGAGTAGAACGCCTTACCCGGAACTGACGCGAGATTTTCTCGCAGCCGTGCCGCTAGTCCTGATCGGTTGGCCCGCTCTCTTCCTCGGCGCCAACGCCTTTGCTAAAAGTCGAGAGCAGGAAACGCTGAGCGAAGAAACGCCGACAGAAGACAGTTAATGTGCGGATTGATGCGAGCCAGCCGAATTCGGCTTTACCTGCGACGTCGCGGGCGTAGTCGCTCGTGACTGCAGGAGATTCTACACAAAGAGGTGAAGAACATGGCGTACAGTGATATCAGGGAATACCGTACAGCCCGGCAACCTTCTACAAACTGGCTTATCGATCAGATCTTAATGGGTAAGAGCCTCCCGGCCTATCTAAGATCGCTTATCACCCCATTCAACATAGCGGTAACGCCCATCCTGGTGGTAGGCATGTATCTAACCTTCCTTCGCTTCACACAAGGGCTGGAATCAACGACCAACCTGACGAACAATAATCCATGGGGACTTTGGATTGGATTTGACGTTCTCTCGGGTGTTGCGCTCGCCGCAGGTTGCTATACCATGGCCACGGCAGTCCATGTATTCAAACTCGAAGCCTATCGCCCGTTGGTCCGGCCGGCGATCCTTACCGGCTTTCTCGGTTACCTATTTGTCGTAGTCGGCCTCTGTTTCGACTTGGGGCGTCCCTGGCGATTGCCGTTTCCGATGGGCGTCTCGATGGGCTTTACCTCGGTGATGTTCCTCGTGGCCTGGCACGTGGCGCTCTACCTTGGCTGCCAATTCGTCGAGTTCTCGCCCGCCGTCGCTGAGTGGCTCCATAACAAGAAGCTGCGGCGTTGGACAGTCCGAATAGCGCTGGGTGCGACAATTTTCGGCCTGATGCTCTCAACCCTCCACCAGTCGGCTCTTGGCGCTCTCTACCTGGTTATGCCGGGCAAGCTGTTTCCCCTATGGTACTCGCCTATGCTGCCCATATTCTTCTTCATTTCGAGCATGGCTGCCGGGTTATCCGTAGTGATCGTGGAGAGCACCATATCGCACAGAGCTTTTCATGATAAAGTTGGCATATCCAAAGAGAAGCTGGATAATCTTACCCTGGGTCTGGCCAGAGCGGCGTCCCCGGTCCTTTTCACCTACTTTGCCTTCAAGCTGGTTGGCATCGCCGACGGGCGTAACTGGGAATACCTGTTCACTCCCTTAGGCTACTGGTTCATGGCGGAGATCGGCCTGTTTGTTCTGGTGCCCAGCTTTCTCTATCTGTGGGGAGCGCAGACCAGAAATGTGCCGCTGGTCCGACTAACGGCCTTCCTAACCATCATCGGCATCGTGTTGAACCGCCTGAACGTCTCCCTAATTGCCTTCAACTGGCAATTGGCGGACCGCTACGTGCCGCGCTGGTCGGAAATCTTCATAAGCATCTTTATCGTGACCCTGCTGATTTTGACCTACCGCTGGGTTGTCAATCGAATGCCGGTGCTGAGGGACGATCCAGGCTACAGCAGTGAGAGCTAACAAGAAGGAGGTTAGACAATGGACACACTTCTCGAGTTTCTTTACAGCGTCAAATCGGTCGAGTACCTTATAGCGATTGGTTTCATCGTGACCTTCCTGCTCTACTGGCGACTGTGGACCGCCGCAAAGCCGGCGGAACCGCCAGTGCAAGGTCTGAGTAAAAAACCAAGACACTAGGACATCAAAGCCAAATACTGACCAGCATTGACTAGCCAAGCCAAGGAGCGGCAACACCGGACATTGCCTCTCCTTGGCTTTCGGTTTCAGCCATTCTCCCTTGGCGACCTGCACAACACCTTTACTTCTTAGGGCGCGCTGACTTCTTCCCCGGTCATTCCGAGCAGATCGCGACAGACGAATTCGGTATGTTGGCCAAGACAGGGAGCAGATGACTCGCTCCCTATCGGGTAGTTACTGACGAATTGAAACGAGCTAGCCAATTGGCTTTTTCCGGAATCACATCAGACAGCCAGTTTCCGACATTGCCGCTTAATTCCAAGATCCCCAGGTCTCCCGCGTACACATGGGTAATGCAGTCCATCGCACAAAGCGACAGCTTGTTGTATTTATCATAAAGCCCCGATTCCTTCATGGCCTTATGATTAGCCGCCGCCAAGTCCAAATAATATTCCCCTGGCGCCAATTTATCTCTGTTGGCTGCGTCCTGGGA
>JAUSEJ010000771.1 GCA_030650265.1 Dehalococcoidia bacterium
CTTCACCTTCCCTTCAATTCGAACCGATCGTATAAGAGTCCTGACTCATCTCCAGAACGCCATCGACGTACCGCAAGACACGCCGGTAGGTCAGATAACCCTCATCGACGATCAAAACAGGCGCACCACCGTTACCCTCCGGGCCGGGATCGACACCGCCGAATGGGCATACGATAGATCGGACGTGATCGTCAAGGTCAAGCACAGGAAGCCAGCCGAAGTGGCCTATTCATGGCCAGCGCCGGGAGCGCCAACCAACCTCTACTACGCCGAGTTTGTTCTCGACCGCGCCGTTACAGTGCAGCGGGCGGAGATCTCGGCAACCTCGTCAAACGCGGAGATCAGGTTCTTTGGCGTGAGCCTCATTGAATTCCTGACGTGGCGACTTCAGCCGCTAACGAGAAATAACATCGATCGCTTCAAGATTCCCTATCGTGACCCGCAGGTGGTCATAAGGGAAAACACGCGGCCTTTGCCACGGGCCTATCTGGTGCCGAATGTGGAGGTAATCAAGAATCCAAACAAGATTCTCAACGAAATGGCGGTGGAACCCTTTGATGCCAGCAAGACCGTGATAGTTGAGGAAAGCGATCAGGCCATTGAGGAATTCATCGCGAAGAAGCAAGCTTCGCCGTCGTCAGCCAGCCTCGGGGAGGCGACGATTACGAAGTACCAACCGCAGGATGTTCGCATAGCTATTAAGGCGAACGCCGAGGGCTTCCTGGTGCTCAGCGACACTAACTATCCCGGTTGGCATGCTCTGGTGGATGGAATTGAGACCAAGATCTACCAGGCCAATTACCTGTTCAGGGCGATCAAGATTCCCCAGGGAACCCACGAGGTCGAGTTCTTCTACGCACCGCAGACCTTTCAGACCGGCCTCCTCGTAACACTGACCGCGACCTCGATCGTCCTGGCAGCCTGGGTCGGCCTGCGTCTGGCCTGGCTGGTGATGCTAGCTGGATCGGCGGCCAACCTAGCGCACAGGGTAGGCGCCAGATCGCGTGCCCTGGTGAAATTGAGAATGAGAGCAATGTTCCCGCCAAAACGAACGGCGCATGACAATGTGGCGATAAGCAGTGAGCAGTTATCCGGCAGCGGCCAACCTCAGCAAAACAGCGTATCAAACACCGTAGGGGCGTCCTTCAGGGGAAGGACGCCCCTACAATAGATTGACATGATCTTCTGCTTGTCTTTGAGATTCTCCTTCTTCCGACCTATCGTTTCACTCCCAGGAGGACCTTCTGGCCGTCGACGGTGTGCTCTTCCGCGTGGGCGCCTTCCGGCGGCGCCTGATTGACGATTCGCCTGGACAGGGTTTCCTGTTTGACGTAGTCGGCGTAGTTGACCATAACCTGCTCGACCGCCGGAGTGCCCTGATAATAGGTATCGATCTGATCGGAAATGTCGAACTCGGCAGATCTTCGCATTGTCTGCAGTCGATGGACGACCTCCCTAGCCAATCCTTCCTCAAGGAGATCGGGGGTCAGCTGCGTAGTTATGCCGACGACATAGCCAGCCTCCTCGGCGACAGCGTAGCCCGCCTTCTGGACAGAGTCCACTAGAAGCTCATCGGGAAGTAGCTCAAAGCCGTCAACGCTTACCGTCTTCCCTGTCTTGACCGCCGAAGCGACCTGCCTGGGATCCATTTTGGCGATAGCAGCGGAAAGGCGACCGACCTCGCGTCCGTATTTTGGTCCCAGCACGTTGAGCTTTGGTCGCACGCTATAGTCAACCATCTGGCTCTCATCCTCGACCACGACCAGATCTTTGGCGTTCAACTCATCCATCACCTGCGCCGCGAGCCGCTTCAAGCTTTCTCGTTCCCAGCCGGCCCGCGGTTTGACAATCACACGAGCCAAAGGCTGGCGTACTTTGAGATTCGCTTTGCTGCGGGCCGCCCTACCAAGACTAACGACCTTCATTATCAACTGCACGTCAGTCATGAGCGGCTGGTTGATCATGGCTGAATTGGCCACCGGGAAGTCAGCAAGGTGCACACTTTCCGGCGCCAATTTGTCGACCGAACAAACCAGGTTCCGGTACAACTCATCGGCGATAAAGGGCGTAAACGGCGCCAGCAGCTTGGCAACTGTCACCAGACATTCGTAAAGTGTCGCATAGGCTGCCAGCTTGTCCTCGTCGCTACCGCTCTTCCAGAAGCGGCGGCGGCTTCGCCTCACGTACCAGTTCGACAAATTGTCGACAAACGCCTCGATGGCCCTTCCGGCGACCGTCGGCTCAAAGCCTTCTAGCGCATTGGTTGTGTCCTGAATGAGCTGATGAAGTTCAGACAGAATCCATCTGTCCAGTTCGGACAACCGGACCTCATCCGCAACCTGTTTCGGGTCGAAGTTATCGATGTTAGCGTAGATGACGAAGAAAGAGTAGGTGTTCCAGAGAGTGAGTAAAAACTTCCTGACCGCTTCACCAACGAGATCGAGTGAAAAGCGACGGGGATTGCCCGGCGGACTGGCTGTGAAGAGGTACCATCTGGTAGCATCGGCGCCATGGAGGTTGATAACGGTCCAGGGACTGACCACGTTACCCTTGGACTTGCTCATCTTCTCCCCTTTGGCGTCGAGGATGTGGCCGAGACAGATGACGTTCTTGTACGCCTGCTCGTCAAACAGCAATGTGCTCAAGGCGTGAAGGCTGTAGAACCAGCCTCTAGTCTGATCTACCGCTTCGCATATGTAGTCCGCCGGGAACATCTTCTCGAAGATCGCCTTGTTCTCGAACGGGTAATGCCACTGAGCCACCGGCATAGCGCCGGAGTCAAACCAGCAATCCATGACCTCGGACACGCGGTTCATCGTGCCGCCGCATTTCCCGCAGGTAAGAGTCACCTCATCGACGTGGGGCCGGTGAAGGTCGAGGTTGCTAGACAGGTCGGAGCGGCCAGATCGCTCCTCCAGTTCCTTGACACTTCCCACACACTCGAACTCGCCGCATTCGGCGCAACGCCAGATCGGCAGAGGCGTGCCCCAATACCGCTCCCGGGAGATGGCCCAGTCGACGTTATTCTCCAGCCAATCGCCAAACCGGCCATGCTTGATATGCTCCGGATACCAGTTGATCTTCTCGTTGTTGGCGATAAGCCGGTCTTTCGCCGCGGTGGTACGAATATACCAGGAAGTCTTGGCGAAATAGAGCAGGGGCGTATCGCAACGCCAGCAGAAGGGGTAGGTGTGCACAATGCGTTCACTGCGATACATCAGACCCCGCTTAGTCAGGTCTTCGATTATAAGCGGATCAGCGTCTTTGACAAACAGGCCGCTAAAGCTGGCAGGCAGATCGAACATCTTTCCCCGAAGATCCACGGTCTGGACCACAGGCAAGTTCTCGGCCCGCCCCACCTCGAGATCTATTTCGCCGTAGCCCGGCGCGATGTGAACGATCCCTGTGCCATCAGCCATCGAAACGAAATTGCCGGCGACTACCCGGTGGGCAGGAACTTCGATGGGCACAAAGGCAAAGAGTGGGGAATATCGAGTGCCCACCAGGTCCCTTCCCCGCAGCGTCGCCACTTCCCTGTACTCATCCTTCCGCTGAAGGACGGCTGCAGCCAGTAGATCCCTCGCCAGAATCAGGCGCGCGGTCACCTCTCGCTCAGCATCAGGTGAATCAATCTCGATCACGACATATTCCTCATCGGGATTAACCGCCAGAGCAACGTTTCCCGGCAAAGTCCAGGGAGTGGTGGTCC
>JAUSEJ010000773.1 GCA_030650265.1 Dehalococcoidia bacterium
CGGGTGGCAGGCCAAGCCTTTGGTTCAACTCCTGAAGTTCCTTGCGATTTGCCGCGTCGTTCAGATACTCTTTCTTGACGATATCCGTGACGCCTGCCGCCTGCAGGACGCTTAGCAGGTCTGAGTCGATGAAGTCCGAGCACATGGTGCAGCCACTGCTGTAGAAGATCACGGCCAACTGATAGGAGGGCGAGGATGCGTAAGTAGACGATGAGCCGACAAAAGGAATGACGAGGAGAATAGAGACGAAAAAAATACGGATAACCTTGCCGAGCAACGGTTTCGCCCCTCCGGTTTCGGTGATTGGGAACTCATTTTACTCGATGTCTGCTACTAGAACGTGAGAACAGGATTAGAAGATCCGCCAATGCCTTGAACACGCTACATTTCGTGACTATAATTAGACAACATGAGGCCGGCTTACTCTATTTCGCGATAGGAGATGGAACCATGGACAATCAGATTCTGGATTTGGATGGTATCTCTCCCCGCCGGCGCCGGTTCGATAGGCTGGTGGTCCAAGTTGTGGAGAAACTGGTCAGATTCATAGTAACCCATTGGTTGGCTCTGGCCAATCTATCGACCTTCCTCTTAATCTTCTTGTCTGGTCTGGCGCCGTACCTTATGTCGATCGGGCTGTCTGCTCCTGCCCGCACGCTCTACCTGTTCTTCAAATTCCTCTGCCACGACATCCCCAGCCGGCACTACTACGTGTTTGGCAACCGCATGACGCTAGACCACCGCAGTCTGGCCATCTATGCGGCCGTTCTAGGAATGGGCTTGATCTTCGCTTTAGTGCGAGGCCATCTTAAACCGTTGAACTGGCGTATCTTCGTCCTGCTGTGTGCGCCAATGGCTATCGACGGATTTACCCAGTTGTTCGGTTTCAGAGAGAGCAACTGGATACTGCGAACAATAACCGGCGCTCTGTTTGGCATCGCCGCCGCCTGGCTTGTCTTACCGTACATGGAGCTAGGCATGCGCGATGCGCGCGCTGACCTCCTGAGGGGATAAGATTCGTGGGACAACCCTATTCCCGTGGCCCTCAGGGAAGGGGATAGACGGCCCGAATCAGCATAGTCTTCTCCGGTTCGATGGGGTCGTTGGAGGGAACAACCACCTCAAAAAGATGCGGTCCGCCCATTCCTTCATGCATCGCGAAGGCCAGTCTAACAAAGGTTGCCTGTCCGGGCGCCAGCGTCGTAGTACCTACGACCACGTTAGGCGGTCAGCAGCCTTCCTTAACGCGGATGAAGGCTGGGCCGAGAGCGATTGGCGCCGCTCCCACATTCTTGGCGTTGAAGCTGATGGCAACCGCATGAGAGTACGGTATTTCGCCGAAATCCAAACTTTCTGCATCGAGGGAGAGGCGGGGGCCATTGGTGGTAGCGGGATCGATCGGCTTTGGTGGCAAAACGGACTTGGGATTGGCGAGCGATACGGTTGCCACCGGAGTCGGCGGAATCGGTGGACCCAACTGTTTGGGTGCAGATAATGTTCTTGATGGTTCTGAGCAACCAACAACAAGTGCAAACAGCATCGTCACGCCCAATCCCATAGCTATCCGAGAAGACGTCATGGTTGATTCCTTCTGCTTAATGGCGGGCCAATGATGCGTTCCCACCGGGAAGCAGTCCCGTGTCGTGACCAATGAGACATTTCTTCCATAATGGTACAACAGGGCGCTTAATAGAGGATTAGAGGACAATTAGAATACGCATAGTGTAAAAAACGATTTTGCGTGGTAAGCAAGAGACAGATTCAAGCACAACTATCTATTGACATGGCCCCAGGTTTTTGTTATCATTCCGTAGTTGATTAAGTTAGTAAACAATAGGTGGGGACCGTGAAGATCTCGATGAAAAGCGACTATGCTGTAAGGGCGATGACGGACCTGGCTCTCCACCTTGGGGAAGGACCGGTGCAGAGCGCCGATATAGCCGCCCGGCAGGGAATCCCGGAGCCTTACCTCGATCAACTCCTGACGATTCTTCGCAAGGCTGGCCTAATCCGGAGCATACGCGGTCCACAGGGAGGCCACATTTTGGCCAGACCCGCCGAGGAGATCAAACTTAGTGAGGTCATCGTCGTCCTGGAGGGGTCTTTCGCACCAATGTACTGTGTGGACGAGGCGACGAGCTGCGAGCGGTCAGGCACCTGCGTCCAGAGAGAGATCTGGAAAAGCGTCAAGGAAGCTACCCAGGAGCTTCTTCAGTCCACAACAATCCATGATCTGGCCCAGCGCGAGCTGAGACAGCAATCACGGGTCATGTACCACATCTAGAGGATCAAGAATGGCGCAGATGGTCGATAATGTCCTACAACTGATAGGTGATACTCCACTGGTGAAGCTCGGTCGCATAGGTCAGGCGAACACGGCTACTATCTATGGCAAGCTGGAGTCGAGGAATCCCGGCGGCAGTATCAAGGATCGCATTGCTGTCGCCATGGTCGAGGAAGCAGAGAGGGACGGGCGGCTAAAGCCGGGCGCTACTATTGTCGAGCCGACCAGTGGCAACACCGGGATCGGTCTGGCCATCGTTGCCGCTGTGAAGGGTTATCGCCTGGTGCTGACCATGCCTGAGGACATGAGCGTGGAGCGCCGGCGGTTGTTGGGCCGATTCGGGGCCGAGTTCGTTTTGACTCCGGCGATTGAGGGAATGTCCGGTGCTGTGTGGGCCGCCGAAGATCTGGCGCGGCGAAACCCCGATTACTTCATGCCCCAGCAGTTCGAGAACAAGGCGAACCCGGACATTCACCGGCGGACCACGGCCAGAGAGATCATCGAAGCCACCAATGGGCGATTGGACGCCTTTGTCGCTGGCGTGGGCACCGGAGGAACTATTACCGGCGTGGGCGAGGTTCTGAAACGGGAGTTGCCTCATGTGCTGATCGTGGCCGTCGAGCCTGCGAGGTCGCCGGTCCTCCAGGGCGGCAAGTCGAGGCCGCACGGAATTCAGGGTATCGGGGCGAGCTTCATTCCGGGTGTTCTTAACAGAGCGGTGATCGACGAGATCATCGGGGTGGAAGACGAAGAAGCTATTGCCATGACGGCAAGGCTGACGCGCGAGGAGGGACTGCTGGTAGGCATATCCTCGGGGGCCAACGTCCACGCGTCGCTTTTGTTGGCCAGGCGACTGGGGCCCGGCAAAACTGTCGTGACGATTCTTCCCGACACCGGCGAACGGTATCTTACGGTTCCGTTTTAGATAGCGGTCAGCTGAAGGCTGTCTCGCTAATAGCTATTCAAATCTTTTCGGAGGTTCGGCGATAAATGGCAATAAGCGTCTATATTCCAACGTCTTTTCGCTCTATGGCGGGCAACCAAACCACGATCGAGGCCGACAGTCGCTGTGTTGGCGCCCTTCTCGACGACCTGGTGAACCGGTTCCCGGAGATGCAGCGTCGCATCTACGATGAGAACGGCCAACTCTTTCGCTACATCAATGTCTACGTGAACAATCGCGAAATCGAAGAACTCGAGGGAACGGCGACGCTCTTACGAGAGGGCGATGAGGTGGCATTGATTCCAGCCATGGCTGGTGGCGCCGGCGGTTGGTCGGAGGAGCAGATCAGACGCTACAGTCGTCATATTATTCTGTCAGAAGTAGGCGGCAAGGGACAACGGAAGCTGCTTAACGCCAGGGTGCTCCTGGTGGGCGCCGGCGGGCTGGGCTCTCCTGCTGCACTCTATCTGGCTGCGGCAGGAGTTGGCACGCTAGGCATTGTAGACTTCGATACAGTCGACCTGAGCAACCTTCAGCGTCAAATCCTTCATCATGGCCACGACGTGGGCAGACCGAAGATAACTTCGGCCCAGGAGACCATCCACGACATAAACCCGGACGTCAAGGTCATTCCTCATGAGACCCGGCTGACTTCCGAGAATATCATGGACATTATCGCCGACTACGACATAGTTCTGGACGGCACCGACAACTTTCCGACTCGCTATTTGATCAACGACGCCTGCGTCCTGGCCAAGAAGCCCAACATGCACGGAAGCATCTTCCGGTTTGAGGGCCAGGCGACAGTCTTTCTGCCCGGACAGGGATGCTACCGCTGCCTCTATCCGGCGCCCCCGCCACCGGGAATGGTGCCAAGCTGCCAGGAGGCCGGAGTGCTGGGCGTTCTTCCGGGCATGA
>JAUSEJ010000779.1 GCA_030650265.1 Dehalococcoidia bacterium
CATCAACCCCGATCAAGAAGGGCGAGCAGGTCGGCGTATATATTGAGGACTGCCGGGAGATCATCAACCGCATTCTGGAAGCGATGGGCAAGGCGATCCACCGCCACTGGTCCTTCGGGGAAGGACCGCTCCCCGTAATCATGAACGCGGCCGTGGATGAGCTGTCGACGCGTATCTTTTTGCGGCGAGAACTGTCCACCGGCCTGCCATTCACTGCACTGCAAACTCTCGGGGCCTGCTACGACGAAATCGTAAATAGCCTATGATTAGCGGTCAGAGAGCGAACGTATCGCTGGCATGGCAGTCGAACTCCGCTTGCCCTGCTATTCTAGCTCGGCCTTTGCCGGTTCCTTTACTGAGGCGATGAACCTGGCCAGCCAGTTGGCTTCCTCGGGGACGGCATCGGCCATCCAGTTTCCCACGTCCCCGGCGAGAGCCAGCATACCCATTTCCCCGGCATAAGGGCCCACGTGGCAATGGAAGCCACAAAACATGAGTTTGTTTAGCTTCTCATACAGGCCATGTTGCATCATAGTCTGGTGATGGGCCAAAGTAAGGTCCAGATAGTACTCCGTCGGAGGAATCTTCTCCCGCAGGGTCGGCTCGGCCCCGTATACCGAGCCCGGTGGCATACGCAGGTTGGTGAATATAGGCATCACGCCGTTTTCGATCGCCCAGTTGTTGCCCTCGATCTGGGAATCCCGGGCTTCCTGCCAGGTCTTGAAGCCATTGGCGGGAATAAGGGTCACGCCGCCGACGTAGTTTATTCCCACATTGCCGGCGCCGAGGACATCTACTCCCTCCACACAGGCTTCCTTATATCGCTGGTATCCGTCGCGCTTTGCTTTGCCCGGACAGACCTCGGCAAACAATTGTGGGTCCCATACTTCGGGCTGCATGACAAGACAATCTGCCCCCACATCCTTTATCCTTTGCAGATCTTTTCTTCTCAGAGGTTGCCCATGGACGCTCAGATTGGGCTTGTAGGAAGCGGCTCCAGCAAGCTTCTCCACGAAGTTGAGGTGCAGTTTCGCCTCCTGTTCGGTGCCCATGAAACCGCCCATCTCGAGCCGGCCTTCGACAAACCGCACCCTCGAGCTTAGAATCTTGTAAGCTTCGACAGCATCGTCAGGGTTGATCGTTACGGCGCGTTCAAGCCCGATTGCCCGGGCGTCGTCCTGAGTGCCGTTGAAGTTGCAGAACTTGCATTGATCCCCGGTTGCGAAATACTCGCAGTAACGTACCGGCATCATAGCGAAGCACCAGCGACGCTGGTCTAATAAAGTAAACACCGGTGTCCCCCGGCTGGTCAGAGGTTCTTCCATTACGTCCGATTTCGTGCTAAGGAAGTAGATATCGAGGTTGACCTGCTCCTCTCCCTCAAACAGGCCGAATTTCCCGGTGCCCAGGTCTCGAATCGTATAGGGGCTTCTGGTGCTTCTCTGGATCTTG
>JAUSEJ010000786.1 GCA_030650265.1 Dehalococcoidia bacterium
TTCCAATGTTCATACCCAAGCACAAACCGGAGATCTGGAATAACCAGGCTGTCTTCCAAGGACCCTCGGGTTTCGGGTCCGAGAAACTCGACACTTTTTACCACTCCTTCCGAGGCGGCCCCAAGAATAACAGCAATCTCAAGCTGAACGAGATGATCGACAAGATCCCATCGATAAAGGACCCCGCCGAGAAGAAGCGACTTGAGTTTGAGGCGGCCAAGGTGGCTTTCGAGGAGCGATCTAGCCTAACCTTCTTGTACGTGGATTCAGTCTTGGCCTTTGGTTCAAGGGTTGGCGGGTTGACGCCCATTCAGAACGTCCCGCTTATTGCGGCTGCTTTTGAGACGATCACTCTCAAGTAGAGGGCGGGGGGTCGGGAATCAGGGGACGGGGGCGCCACCCCAACCACTGACCCCTGTCCCGTGACCCCCATTGAACGGAGGATAGACATTGACACGAGTGGATGAGTTCAAGAAGAAGTATCCTGGCGTTCACCGGGAGATCATCGTCAAGACCGAGGCCCTGCATCGTGGCATCAGAGACTCGGCAGCGCTTGACGAAGTGGGCCGCTGGCTTCCGGACGGAGGACCACACGGGACTTACCAAAGCTATGACCACGATCTCACCCTTAAGGACTTGGCGACAAGAAAACCGACCACCGTAAGGCCGGGTTACATCAAGAACCTCGGCCCCTTCCATACGAGGAACGGATTGGGGGTGAGAATCGAAAGAAACTCGACGAGCCCCTACGAGATTAGGAAGCTCGGCTCCGGCCAGTTTGCCCTGTATGAAGGAGAAGAAAAGGTAGAGGACATCTACTTCCCTCATATCCCGTGGCCGTTCGAAGGACGGGAAGAACCGGTAACTAGCAAAGGGACGCTGGCGACCGGCCTCGTCAATCTGAAAGCTCCCAACTGCTTTGTCGTCGTTCCAGTGCGATACTGTGAGTACTTCGCCACAGGGGAACAGTGTAAGTTCTGCAACTTCAACGCGTCGCAAGAGGATGCTCGCTCGATTGGCAACCGCCGCGCCATCTCGCCTCATCTTGAGGAAACGGCCCAGGCCTACAAGATTCTTTGCTCTGAGATCCGGTTCGTCGAGGGCCAGTTAGTCATGGGGGCGTTGAGGAACAGCGAACAGGAGGCGAAAGTGCATTTCGACTTCGTGGAGAAGATGTCCAGCGCGACCTCCTACGAGCTAGATATCACCGCCATAATTCAACCCATCAGTAGGAAGAACATGCAGAGGCTAAGGGATGTCGGGGTGAACTGTTTCGCCCTAAACATGGAGGTATGGGATCGCCGCCTGTTCGCCGAGGTTTGTCCGGGGAAAGCCAAGTATTACGGGTATGAACGCTACAAAGAGGCTTTCCTCGAGGCGGTAGATATCTTCGGCGACCGAACCGTTTCGTGCAATTTCGTGGCCGGCATTACGATGATGCCGCCGAATGGGCACGACTCCTGGCAAGAAGCCCGCGACTCCTTCATCGACGGGCTGCGCTGGCTGATGAAAAACGGGGTGCACCCGCATTACAATCTCTTCCGCTGGGCGCCCGGTTCCGCATTGTCGCAGGACGCGTCCAATCGGGATAAGCTGGTGCCCACAGAGTTCTTCTTGGACGCCGTGGTGGCCCATCACGAGACCATGAAGGAATACGGGCGCTACGAGCGATTTCACAAGCTGTCCACCAGTTGTCCGATGGATTGCCTCCATCACAGTTTCGGTGGAGAGATCGGAATGTTGGAGATAGGCGGAAACATGGGGAACTGGCTGGCCGACGCTCTTCCGGAGAAAGCCAATTGGCTGGCTCGTTTCAATGCGTCGCTGGCTACTCGCTAGAACACGATTCACGCTTCCTCTGTTGTATGGTGCAGACGATTGTGAAGGAGGGATAATGATGCGAGGTCTGAGGTTGGTTATGTCTGCTCTGGTCGTTATGATGGCTGGCTGGCTGTTAGCGTCTTGCTCTACGACTCCTCCGAGTCCAGCCTCATCAGGGACTTCGACGCTGGATACGAAGCCCTACGGTAGTCTAACGATCGCCGGGAACTTCGGCGCAGGACCGCTCGACCCTCAATTTGATTCCGTTACTTTCAATTACGTTTCCGGCGCCATCTTCGACAGTCTGGTGTACTACGACCCCGACAATCGGCTAAAGCCCGGCATAGCCGAGCGATGGGAGATATCTCCTGATGGGATGCGCCATATCTTCTACATCAGGAAGGGAGTCAAGTTCCACGATGGCAG
>JAUSEJ010000801.1 GCA_030650265.1 Dehalococcoidia bacterium
ACCCAGCACGAAGCTTGGAGTGCTGGCGCCGAGAGTAGCAAAGAAGAGACAAATATAGTCCGCATAGGTATTCTGCCGCAGCGCAGCGGCGATGCCAAGAGGAAGGCCGACGATGATAGCTATGGCCAGAGCTACCAGGCCCAGAGTAGCTGTCTTGGGCAGGCCCTCGCCGATAACGTCGGTAACAAGACGATCACGGTATTGGAAGGACACGCCGAGATCGCCCCGAACGGCCTGCCATGCATAATCGAGGTACTGTTCCCAGATAGGCTTGTCGAGCCCGTATCGCCTGTTGAGGTTGTCCATGACCTCGGGAGCCAAGCGCTTCTCCTCGTCCCAAGGCCCACCGGGGACTGCATGCATTAGCAGAAAAGTGATCATAGATACCGAGAGCAGAACGGGCACGAGCCATAGGACACGCCTGACCAGATATCGGTCCACCGCCAACCCCTCCCGTTTCATGCGGGGCCAGCTCGCACTTGTTTATACGAGCCAGCCCCGCAATCTAAAGGCTACCAGGATACTAATGCGCACTCAGGTAGATCTTATCCATGAACCGGTCACCGGCGGCAAGATGATCCATGCCGGTTGTAACGACGCCCTTGACATATGGCTTCAGCAAGCCAAAGCGATCGGCGTTAAATAAGAAGATCACCACTGCGTCATCAACGATCTTCTTCTGTGCCTGATTCCATAGTTGAAGCCGTTTGCCATCGTCGGGTTCGGCCATAGCCTTGGCCACCAGATCATCGAATTCCTTATTGCTGTAATTCACATTGTTGTTCCCTGCGCCAGTGCCGAACAGTTCGGGCAGGAAATTGTCGGGGTCGGGATAATCGGCCCCCCAGCCATAAAAGCCCATTTGCCAGTTACCGGCATTGACAGCTTCGCTGAAGGCCTTAGACTCCATGGGCTCTAACTTGATCTGAACGCCCAGATTGTCCTTCAAATTTGCCTGAATGAACTCAGCATACAGTTTATTATCGCCTGTATCGGCAAACGAATAGGACACGGGGGGAAGCCCTTTGCCATCGGGATAACCGGCGTCGGCCAAGAGCTTCTTTGCCTTGGCGGCGTCAACCTTGTATTCTTTGCCCAGATCTGGCTGATAGCCCGGCATTCCAGGCGGGATCCAACTGTACGCAACGTGACCCACGCCCTTGTTTATCTTTTGCACGAACGCCTCGCGATCGATCGCCGTGGAGAAGGCCTGTCGAACCTTGACATTGTCAAAAGGAGCCTTCTTAAAATTGAACTGTGCCGCATAGGTCACGAGGCGAGCATATTGGACAATTTGTTTCTTTAACTCCGGGTCGCCGCGGACCAGGTCTATGTTTGCGGCAGGCACTGCGGTATAATCTCGCTCTCCAGCCTGATAGGCAGCGAAATTGGC
>JAUSEJ010000809.1 GCA_030650265.1 Dehalococcoidia bacterium
CAATCGGCCATGGCAGGAACCGGCGAGAGGATATAGGCTGCCCCCGTACTAAGTTCAGAGGTGAGATAGTTTTCCGAGGTTAGAGCAACCTCGGTGATTTTGACGCCGTGCCAGTCTGTGAGTAGTTGTTGCAGATCTCCGAGACCAGGTACTTCCAGGTCGGTGGTTAATCTTTGCATGGCAATTCCAAGGAGCCCTGGAAGGTGGATTAGCCCACCAGGACTGGTCACCTTATCTCTGAAGGCCTGCATGATCTGGCGCTGGCGACGGGAACGGGCGAAGTCGGTTCCCTCGGCCAGATTATCGATCGCTTGCCTCGCCCTGCTGTACTCCAAAGCCCTCGCCCCGTTGAAATGCTGCTTGCCGGCGTCAAAATGTATGACCTTGTAGTCCCGGTCTTCCAAGGGATCGGCCTCGTCAGGATAGAGCGAATAGAAACTGGCCTGAACATCTACGTCAAGGCCGCCCACCTCGTCGACAAGCTGGCGGAAGGCGCGAAAGTCCAGCGCAAGATAATAGCGAACCGGAAAGCCGACAACAGTTGAAACGGCATCCTTGGCTAGATTACCACCACCATCATCGCCCTTATAGCGCTCCGGCCGCTGCTTGTTTAAGCTGTCGTCCACCCCGTAAGCATAGGCGGTGTTGATCTTACTCCAGTAGCCGCCGTCTCCATCAAGGGGAAGCTTCAGATACGTGTCACGGGGAATGGATAACAGGGACAGTGTTTTCGCCTTGGGATTGGCGATGGCTAGAACTATCGAGTCGGTGAGATAGGGCCCTTCCTGGCCCGACCCACCGTAGCCTAGAAGAAGGACAGACATGGGCGCCTCTTTAGCAGGCACCGCTGTGGGCCCCGGTACCGAATTCTCTGACTTTGCCAAAAAAGCTGGCAGCGAAGGCATGGATAGAGCCAAGGGTGGCTCCGGCAGTGTTCCACTTTGTTGCGCCTCATGGACAAATTGCAGCACCGCCAGTCCCGTGGGCGTGAACCCATACACGTACAACGGACCTACCAGGTACGCACCCAACGCTATGAGAAGGACACCCTTGAGGGCCTCCTTCCAGCCTCTTCTTCGCCAATTCCCCACGGGTCCAAGTTTACCTTTTAGCGCTGATCTTGTCAACGCCAACCCGCTGACTTTCTTCTCACTTGACTTTAGCGGCCAGGCAATGTATCTTTCACAGTATAGACGGCTAACAACCATAAATGGGCGTTAGCACGCTATTATAATCACGCGCCAGCCTACACTGGTTGTCGGGTAGCCGCAAGACGCCCGCAGGATGTCTGGCCGCTACAGTTCGTTCTTTGGGATTTGGGAGGACCGGCTAGTCCAGCCAGCCAAGAAGAATGCATCGATTCACCATCTCGCTGATCATAATCTCCCTAATAGCCGGCATGTTTCCGGCCACACCATCACACGCCAGCAGCGGTATTCGCTCGGGGCAGATCAAGCACACCACCGCCGCCGATTTTGCTTTGGGCAGCTTGAACGGCACCGCCATCTACAATAAAGAAGACGGTGAAATAGTCATCGACGCAGGGGGACAGCAGGGGCAATTCACTTCGCCCGTGCTCAAGGCTGATTTTCAGTTTAACGCCGTGGGTCTGATCTGGGCCGACGAGGTGCCAGGCATGGCCCAACTGATCATGGAGCTAAGAACCAGTATCGACGGCAACGCCTGGAAGGACTGGTTTCCTGTAGAAGAAAGTGATGATATGCCGAGCAGGAACGACAAACATTCGAGCGAACTGTACTTCAACTCCGGCAGTTTTGTTCAGTATCGTCTGATCTTGACTGCTAACGAATACGGACAAACTCCAGTGTTCCGGGAAGTGTCCGTGAACTATATAGATTCTACCGCCGGCCCTGACCTGGCATCCGCTACTGCTGCGGCTAAACTGAGCAATCAGGGGGTAACTCCGTCGGGCCAGACTTCGATTATCTCACGATCCGCATGGGGAGTCGGCAGCAACTGCGGTACTAACCCGGTGCCTTCTTGGCCGCCGGAATACGTTGCGGCAACAACAGTCGTAGTGCATCATACGGTTACACCCAATGACCAGGATCCGTTTCAAGTCGTTCGCGCCATCTGGAACTATCACGCTTGTGTCATGGACGGAGGCTGGGGCGACATCGGCTATAATTATCTTGTGGATGCGTCTGGCAACGTCTATGAGGGAAGAGCAGGCGGCGACAATGTAATAGGCGGACATGCTGGATGGTCCTCTGACGGCAGGTTCAACTATAACGCCGGCAGCATAGGTGTCGCCATTGTCGGGACTTACGCGACAGTTCCTCCTAGCGCATTAGCGTTGTCCTCTCTGGAAAGCCTATTGTCATGGAAGTTGTCCATAAATCGCGTCGATCCAAAAGGCGCTGGCTGGTTCTACGACAAGTACGTGTACAACATTATGGGACACCGCGATGTTGGCGCGACGGACTGTCCCGGAGATGCACTTTACGCGCGATTGCCCGGGGTTCGAAACCTGACCAAGTTCAGGGATACGTGGGGAGCCCACGGCACGCCACAGCGCATGCTTCCCGGACAGACCAACTGGGTAAACGTTGCGGTTCAAAACATGGGCGCCGGAACCAATTGGACAGATGGAGGCAGCTATCCGTTCGATCTCGGTTATCACTGGTATTATGCCAATGGCAGCCAGTATAACCAATCGCCACAGGATGACCACAGAACGCGGGTAACTCAGCCTACAGGTTACAACCAGTGGGCGTACGCTAACGCTTTATTGACCGCCCCGACGGTTCCTGGCACTTACCGGCTGGAATGGGACCTGGTTCAGGAAGGCATAGCCTGGTTTGCCGCCTACGGTAATCCGCCCCTCGTAACCACGGTAATGGTAGATCAGCCTACCGCCACTCCTACCAATACTCCCAGTGCGACTCCCACCGCCACGCGGACGGCCACACCTACCAGCACGCCGACTTACACGCCGACACCCGTGCCGCCGACGCTTGCGGTCGAGACTTCCTTCATCGGCTTCGTTTCGCTGCCTAACACCAGCCCCCGGTCACAGCAAGTCACGATAAGAAACGCCGGAACGGGGACCTTTCAATGGCAAGCTTCGGCGAGTTCTTCCGGAGGCTGGCTCCACATTTCGCCTGATTCTGGTGCGCCAGGCGATCGGCTTGCGATCTCCGCCGATGTAACCGGTATCGCTGCTGCCTCGTTGCCGGCGGGACTTGATGGCAACGTAGTCATTTCTGGACCCGGTGGTCAAAGAACCATACCGGTTCATCTCACCATTGCCAACCAGATCCGTACGCTGTTCTTCCCCCAAATCTACAGGGGCTTCAATAGTGGGTAGCAAACGGACAATCCTGGCAGATGGTCCCATCGGCATTTTTGACTCTGGCGTTGGCGGCCTCTCGGTCCTTGTGGAAATCAATCGACTCCTCCCCGCCGAGGACATTGTCTACATGGCCGACACGGCAAACTGCCCCTATGGCAACAAATCTCTTGAGGAGATTCAACAATTAGCGATCAAGGCCACCGAATTCCTCGTGTCGCAAGGGGCCAAGGCCATTGTCGTGGCCTGCAACACTGCTTCAGTAGCGGCTCTCAACACACTGCGGTCCGTCTTTCCGCTTCCTTTTGTGGGAATGGTACCGGCAGTGAAGTCCGCCAGCGTCGCCACTCGCTGCGGCAAGGTTGGGATCATAGCCACCGACGCTACCTTCCAAGCGGAACTGTTCGCCCACCTCGTTTCCGAATTCGCGTCGGGTATCGAAGTTCTTGAGCAGTCCTGTCCCGGATTGGTTGAACTTGTCGAGGCCGGGGAGACAGACTCCCCCAATACTGACAGGCTGCTCCATCAGTACCTCCAACCTCTGCTCGGTGAGGGAATCGATACCCTTGTCCTCGGTTGCACCCATTATCCTTTCTTGCGCCCGGCTATCGAGCGACTAGTAGGACCGAAGATAACGATTATCGACACCGGCTTGCCCGTGGCAAAACAAGTCCGGCGAGTCCTCGCTGCCAATGGGTTGACGACAGGGCGACAGGGCGACGGCAAGGTGTCGCTATACACCACCGGCGATGTGGAACTCTTCACCAATGTGGTAAAACGTATTCTCAAATCAAAGTCGACCTGGGAGATGAGACATAGATGACTTCGAGCAAGGGCTTCATAGACAAGCTCCACAAGGCTAATGAGAACAATGCCAGTCTCATCTGCGTGGGACTGGACCCCGACCCGGCGTTGATGCCGATCGCCGATATCTTCGAGTTCAACAAAGCGATAATCGACGCTACAGCCGACCTTGTTTGCGCCTACAAGCCAAACCTGGCCTTCTATGAAGCACAGGGTCTCAAGGGGCTCGAAGCCCTATACCGGACTAGAAGCTACATTCCGTCCTCCATTCCAGTCATCGGCGATGCTAAACGGGGAGACATTGGCAACACAGCCAGCGCCTATGCCAGGGCCCTGTTCGAATCGCTCGACTTTGACGCCGCCACCCTTAATCCCTATCTCGGACGCGATGCGGTGGACCCCTTCCTCGCCTATGAGTCGCGTTGTAGCTTCATTCTTTGTCGCACCTCCAACAAAGGGGCGATCGATTTCCAGAACCTGGAAGTAGCCGACAAAAACCCCGGGCCTGCCGCGACCGGAGATCGGATGCCGCTGTATGAAATGGTAGCCAAACGAGCCAGGGAATGGAACACTCGCGGCAACGTGGGACTGGTAGTTGGCGCCACCTATCCTGAAGAACTGAAAATGATAAGGCTCATATGTCCCGACATGCCGATTCTGATCCCCGGCATTGGCGCTCAAGGGGGCGACCTCGAAGCTGCGGTCCGAAACGGCATCGACCGGGAAGGCCGAAATGCCATCATATGTTCGTCCCGGCAGGTTCTTTACGCCTCGCGTCATGAAGATTTCGCCATGGCTGCAAGGCAAGTGGCCATCAATCTGCGTCAAGAAATCAACAGTATTCTCGCTAGCAGGAATGCAGGAGATCATTGATTCTGCTATAATGCTCACGCCATCGCCGGGGCCATGGCCGATTGACGATGGCGAGATAGGCTAACATCCTGACCTGCACATATCGGTCTTTGGGCTGCGGAGACTTTGTCATGGTTATGGAGATCAATTTGGGTGATGTCGTGCGGCTCAGAAAAGTTCACCCTTGCGGCGGCTTTGATTGGAAGGTAGTGAGATTGGGGGCCGATATAGGGATCAGGTGCATCAAGTGCGAGCGCAGAGTTCTCCTGGAGCGGCCAGTTTTCGAACGGCGCGTGAAGCAATTCCTCTCCCGGAGCAGCTCTCAGGAAGCAGCGATTGCCTCCATCGGGCCAGGTGAGAAACCTGACAATGCATGATGTCGAACAAAAATCGTCAGTCCAGGTGCTGCGTAATCGCAATTTCTTATCTCTCTGGTTGGGTCAGGCTCTATCTCAAACCGCCCAGAACGCTGTTTTCTACGCTCTTCTGGTCTATGTCGAAGTAACCACCGGCTCCACTTTCCACATGAGCGTCCTCATTTTGACGTCTATTCTGCCATCGGTCTTCTTTGGGGTCGCCGCCGGGGTATTCGTCGACAGAGTGAAGAAGAAGACGGTGTTGGTCGTCACCAACGTGCTTCGCGGGACCGTAATTGTCGTGTTTCTCGTTGTAAGTCTGGATGTCACGCCAGTTCACATCCATGCCGATACTGGCGAAGCGAGCATACTTGCTTTCGCCGTCATATACGTTTTGAATTTCATTTTTTCCACCATTAGTCAGTTCTTTGGCCCTGCCGAAGCGGCGTCAATTCCCTTGCTCGTCCCGCGAAAGCAACTCATAACCGCCAACGGTCTTTTCAACTTGACCTTTACCACCTCACAATTGGCAGGATTCGTCCTCATTGCACCACCACTCATCAAGTGGTTTGGCGTTACGGTCCTTTTTGTCATCATCATAATCATTTACGATATCTGCGCTGTACTGATGACCACTATTCCGTTGGAAGAGCCAGAGCACAGGCCGCTTTCGGGCCTCAAAGGATCCACCCTGCTGGCAAGTCTGAAGGCAGAGCTACAAGACGGGTGGGCATTGCTCACCGGCGACAAATTGATCTCGCTCGCCATGCTTCAGTTGACGCTGGCAGCCACACTAATGTTGGTACTGGGAATGCTCGCCCCCGGCTTCGTAGCCCGCGTCCTTGGCGTTCGGGCCGACGACGCGGTCTATATCTTCGCTCCCGCGGGACTCGGCATCCTCTTGGGAACCATCGTACTGCCGCGACTCACGGAACGATTCGGCAAGCCAGCATTGTCTTCTATCGGGCTGATAGCCATGTCACTTTCACTGGCCGTCTTGTCCATAGCGCAAGGGGGTGGCGGCTTTCTCATGAGCACCGTGGTACCAAGGCTCATCGATCCGGGCGACATTC
>JAUSEJ010000810.1 GCA_030650265.1 Dehalococcoidia bacterium
AAACCAAAGCATTCTGGGTCCTGAACACTCAATGCTTCAGGATTTGCCACAATTTACCGGCAATCGGCACGACAGGTCATCATTGCCAGGTTGACGGATTACTACCGCGGCTCGTACCGCTCGCATCCATCCTCCGTGTCTTGAAAAAGCCCCCGCGCACCGCAGACCTTACCGTAGTCGCCTTCGCGGGCGGCTGTTTCCAGTTCTGTCAGCCAATCTTGGCCGGGCAAGACGCCACCAAGTTGATCGAGGCAGAACCCCCAGTCGGACAAGAAACTATCCGGGGAAAAGGCGTAAATGAACATCTTGCAATGGTCACAGGAAGGAGAATGAGATTCGTGCACGGCCCTATCCGCCCCCAACCGATCAAAATGTAAGCTTGTTAAGCCGGTGTAGCGCCGTAAACCTGCCCGCTCTTAGCTCGGTGACAAGGTCTTCTTCGTCGCCAATCTTCCTCTCGAAGACGGTCACGCATTGCCCCACCGTGTGGGTGGCGTGGGCGTCGCTGCCACCGACTCCTTTCAATCCCAGCCGGCGAGTTACCTCACAACCGAGATTGATTTCCTTGCGACCCGACATACCGTTGAATACCTCGATCGCGTCGACCAGTTTGAAGATCGGACGCGCCGCCACCTCGTCTACGTCAACCCGACTGATGTGAAACAAGTCCCGACGAAAGGGATGGGCTGCTATCATCACGCCGCCCGATTCGTCAACCAATCGTCTCAGTTCAGCCACGGAGGTAACGCCCACCACGGATTCTCGCAAGCCATAGACAAGAATGTCGCCGTACTCCGTACTGACCTCAACGCCCCCAAGAATCAGGACGTCGTGCTCCTGCGACAGTTTCTCTAGCTCGCCCTTCTCCCAGAACATATTGTGCTCGGTAATGCAGATCGCATCCAGCCCCACGGCTTTGGCCTGTTTGCCAAGATCACCGGGAAACATATAGCTGCAGTTGGAGCCAAACCGTGTGTGGACATGCAGGTCAACTTGCAAAGCCTACCCTAATTCTGCTTGCTGAGCCGAAACTCGCAGAGGCCATCTTTTGGTAGGGTTTTCCGCAGTTCAATCGAAACGGCATCGCCTGTCTTCCCGGCGGCCGCCGCGAAGCTGGCGAAGCATAGGGCTTTGCAGGGAACATCGTCCGAACCAACTACCCCGGCGTCACGCAAAGCCTTGTTGACAGAACAACTCTGGATCTGAATGGCGACATTG
>JAUSEJ010000819.1 GCA_030650265.1 Dehalococcoidia bacterium
ACAAGTTTTTGTCGATCACGCGTCGGTAAGCGCCTAAGCCTATTGACGGCAAGTAGTCTGTGCCAGATAATTTGGCCATTATATCCGCTAGATCACCATGGGTACAATAATCGCTCTCTCGTGTCTTTGTGTCTTTGTGCCTTTGTGTTGAGATCCGCCGCTCCCAGGAGGAGACCTTGACCGATAACCGTCCCCTTGCCGGAATTCGCGTTTTCGAACTGAGTATTGCCGTCGCCGGTCCCCAATGCGGCCGCTACCTGGCCCACTTTGGCGCTGAAGTGATCAGGGTCGAGTCGCGACGTTATCCCGACGGCACTCGGCGTGGCGCCCACTGGCTGCGACAGGACACGTACGGGCCGGGGGTGTGGGGAGATACCAACCCTACGGTTGGCGAAGGCCTTGCGGGCAAGAGGAGCCTCGATATCGACCTCAAGACGCCCAAGGGCGCTGAAGCAGCCAAAAGGCTCATCGCCAAGTGCGACGTCTTTCTGGCAAACTTCTCTGCGCCCGCTGTCAAAGGCCTCGGCCTCGACTACGAATCGCTTCGCTCCTTTAAACCGGATATCGTCTACGCCCTATTGTCTGGCTTCGGTGCCACCTCATCGCCATATTATGACTACCTTGCCTGGGGGCCAAATCAATCGCCTCTCTGCGGGCTGGACGACTTGACAGGCTGGCCGGACCGGCCCCCCTCAGGCATCGCCAATTGCGCCTATCCGGATTACGCCAATGCCGCTCACATGGTCTTCGCAATCCTTGCTGCCCTCGACCACCGGGACCGCACTGGCAGGGGCCAGCTCATCGATCTATCTCAGTTCGAGGCCACGGTTTCCCTCCTGGGTCCGTTGCTCCTCAACCATCAAGCAAACTATCGGATCATCTCCCGCCTGGGAAACCGGCTCGATTGGGCAGCGCCTCAGGGGGTATATCCCTGTCGGGGCGAAGAGAAATGGGTGGCTCTTACCGTCTCTACCGAGACGGAGTGGAGGGCGCTATGCCACGTTTTCGAGCACGCCGAGTGGATTGAGGATCCTCGCTTTCGATCGACCCGGAATAGGCTCGATCATCACGACGAGCTCGACCAACTCCTCGCCGTATGGACCTGCCAGCGCACGTCCGCTGAAATCGCCGAGCATTTGCAGCGGGCTGGCGTGGCTGCGGCGCCGGTGATGGATGGCATGGCTCTTGCCGCAGACGAACACTTGCAATCCAGGGACTTCTGGATCGTGGCCGATCACGCCCGTTTCGGCAAAGACATTGTCACCGGGAACCCGGTCAATCTAAGCGAAACTCCCGGGCGCGTCGACCGCGCCGCGCCGGCTGCCGGTGAAGACAACGAATACGTCCTCGGTGAGATCTGTGGTTACTCGCCGGCCGAAATAGAGGCGATGGTGGCAGAGGGCGCAGTCAACCCCATGGCGTCACCGGAAACAAGACTGAAGAGACCCTACCTCCGCTGGATCCGCCATTTGATGCCCCATTTGCCCTGGCCTGAAACCGAATATGATGAGCCGTAGGCGGCACAGTCTGAACCGTCCTTCAGCCGAAGGACGGATTTCGCGGATCGCGCAGAATATTTCAGGGAGGCATCGCTGAGATGACAACTGGCGCCTAAACCCCTTCCCGGGTTTTGGATCTGGCAGACGA
>JAUSEJ010000848.1 GCA_030650265.1 Dehalococcoidia bacterium
CGGGTCCTCGGTCTTTCCCGTTTTGGCAGCTTCGTCGCCGGCGTAAGCTACGCCTTAGGCGGCTTCGTCGTCTCCCGCGCAGGCTTCCTCAGCATGACCAGCACCGCGCCCTGGCTGCCACTCATTCTGGCTGTCACGGAGACAATGTTGCAGCGGCGAACGCCTTCTCCCGGAGATGGGGGGAAAAGGGGAAAAGGGGAAAAGGGTAAGCGGATGGGGACGGGTGATTTGTCGGGCTGGACGGTGATGCTATTCGCCCTGGGATCACTGGCTGTAGGCCTCCAGTTGCTGGCTGGCCATGGGCAGTTGGCCTTTTATTCCCTGTTGCTCGTGGTCGCTTACGGGCTGTACCGGAGTTGGCAGCTCGGGTCGCTTATGGAGATCACGGCGTCAAGCATTGTTAGCGAACCACCATACCCGGCTAAAGCCTCAACGTCCTGGGGTAGTGACAAGGACGTTGAGGCTTTAGCCGGGAAAGCCAATTTCAAGAGCAACCGTAATAGAGGATCCAGCATGTGCGCCTGGGCAGGTTCCTTTCTTCCCGTCCCTGCTATGATCGTCTTGGGACTGGGAATTGCTGCCATACAGATGCTGCCTACTCTAGAACTGGCAATAAACTCGGTCAGGGCGGGCGGCGTCGGCTACGATTTCGCCATGGCCTACTCCCTCTATTCCTGGCAACTCGTAAGCCTGATTGCTCCCGACTTCTTCGGCAATCCGGCTACAGGCGATTACTGGGGACCGGGCGCCTACTGGGAAATCAGCGGCTATATTGGCGTCCTTCCTCTGCTTGCCGGCGGCATAGGTCTACTGGTTCCGGCGAAGCGTGCCAGACTGCCGCGGCTATTCTTTTTCGGCGTCGCTGTGGTATCTCTCGTTTTCGCTCTGGGTCCCTATCTACCTGTTTATCCGTTTGTCTTCAGCCATGTTCCTGGCTTCGACCTCTTTCAGGCGCCGGCGAGATTCCTGTTTTGGTACGCTCTTGCTGCCGCGGTTCTGGCCGGAATCGGTTGTGATGCTCTGCTCGCCAGAGCGGGCTCGCCTGGCCCCGGTCGGTTGGGAAGAGTTGTCTTTGTGGCCGGAGCCGGCCTCACGCTGGCCATGGCAGCGTTCTTTGTGTTTCCTGGTCAGAGTGAGGGGGTTAGGCCGACCTTCATTGGGGCTCTGACCAGGCTCGGCATCTTGCTGACGATTGCGGGTCTCCTTCTTTCAACAGGTTGCCGGCTCCCCGGTAGATGGTGGCAGTTTTGCCTCGGCCTCTACGTGGTAACCGATCTCCTGCTTTTTGGCTTGCCCCTCAATCCGACGACCTTGCCCGATGTGTACGACGAGGGACAAACGACGGTCACCAATTTCCTGAGAGGTGGCGAGGGAATCTACCGTGTCTACACCCCCGATGCGGCCTTTCTCAAGAAGTTCTTCACTGTGTATAGTTTTCGCACCTTTGGGGCCACCGATCCGTCTTCGGTCAGACAGGTTAGCGAAAAAGCTATTCCCAATTTCCCCATGGCCTGGCGGCTGCAGGAATCGTACAATTACGATCCTCTTCGCGTCGGTGCGGCGCACGAGTTCCTGCAGGCGGTGGACGCGTCAAGTCTGGACTCCCGGCTCCTCAGTTTGATGAATGTCCGTTATGTTCTCAGCGATACCGTTTCCCCGGTCAGCCAACTGAAGTTAGTCGTACAGGCACCTGGACCGGTATACGAGAACCTGGCGCCGCTCGATCGGGCTTTCTTCGTAGAACAGGCCGTAATGGTCTCCTCGACGAAGGAAGCGCTCCGGGCGGTGGAGAAACCGGATTTCGACCCTCGCCGGACCGTGATCTTGAGCCAGCGACAGCCGATTGGGGTTTTCGGTTTGCTCCTGGACTGGCTGGGTGGCTTCTATCCGGTCAGCCCCTCCTTTCCGGTCGGGCGATCGGAGAAGCAGGGCACGACTCTGGTTGAGTATGCGCCCCAAAGAGTAGTGGTAGAAACCATGTTCGATCGGGCGGGCTATCTGGTTGTAAGCGATACCTATTACCCCGGCTGGAAGGCCTGGGTGAACGGGAAGTCAGCCCGGATTTGGCAGGCCGATGGCGCCTTCAGAGCGTTGGAGGTGCCGCCTGGACCGAGCGTAGTGGAGATTAGATACGAACCTGTAGCCTTCAAGGCAGGGTTATTGGTGACGATCCTCAGTCTTGTGCTGGTCCTTGCCGTGACCTTGTGGACGACGATAAGGAGGAAGGCCAGTTGAGTCGAGATCTGACCCCGATTCGGCTCCTGATCGTTGTGGCCATCTTCGCCTTAATTGCGCAAGAGCTCTTGATCGCGAGTTATACTGTGGATGATGCCTTCATTTCCTTTCGCTACGCTCGCAATCTGGTGGAGGGAAACGGGCTTGTCTTCAATCTGGGAGAGCGAGTGGAAGGGTATACCAATTTCCTCTGGACGATCCTTCTCGCTGGCGCTATCCTTCTGCGGGCAAACCCCGAAATTGTCTCCAAGGGTCTCGGTATCATTGCGAGCGCCGGCACGGTCTATCTGGTCTATCGTATCTCGCTGCTCACCAGACCGGCTGACTCGCCCTGGCCTCTCTCGCTCGTCGCCGTGGCGGCGCTCACCGCCAACGGCGCTTTTGCCACAAGCGCAATCTCCGGTCTGGAAACAGGCCTCTTCACCTTTCTGGTCATGGCCGGAGCGTACGTGATGATCCGATGCGAGTTCAGACAAACTAATCGCGAACCGGCGGATGCGCATTCGGGGCTGGTCCGGTGGGGGGCTCTCACTCTTCACAAGGCCGATTGGCGCGATCTCTGTCCTCTCTTCTTCGCCCTGGCGGCCCTGGCTCGCCCGGAAGGATTGGTTGTGTTCGGCGTGAGCGTCGCTCTCAAAGCCTTGTCCCGCGGCTTCGAGCGCGACGACCTCAAACTGTGTGTTCGCTGGATAGCCGTTTTCGCCGCCCTCTACGTTCCCTACTTTATCTGGCGACTGACCTACTACGGCGACCTCCTGCCCAATACCTTCTACGCCAAGACTGGCGCCGGATTAGCCCAGTACTACAATGGTCTCCTCGACCTGAGGGATTTCAGCCTGACCTACCTCGGCGTCGTCTTTCTTCTTGCCCTCTTTGTTCTTGCCCGTCGCAAGGCTCCCTTCTGGCTAACCTACATCACAGGAATGGCGATGACCTTCGTCCTTCTCCACGTGTACGAGGGCGGAGATTGGATTCCCTTCTTCCGCTTTCTCGTGCCCGCCCTGCCCTTCTACTACCTCGTCATTCAGGAGGCCGTGCGGATCCTCTATCCCGGCATCAGATCTCGTGTCGACGGACCGGCGGTGAACCCTGGCTTTGGCATCGCTTGCTTGGCGCTGGTTGGTCTAACGGCCATCCCCTCTTTCGCCATGTACGGGCAGTTGGCGAGAGCGGCGAGAGGACAGGAGATGGCGCACGCTGCGCTGGGAAGTTGGCTGAGAGACAACCGGCAGGGCCCGGTTGCCCTAATGGATATCGGTCGCATCGGCTATCTGTCTCGCCTGCCGATTATAGATACCAGTGGCCTAACCGATCGCACTATTGCTCATTCCGATGGCGGCCTCGTCGACAAGAAGTTCGACCTTGCCTACGTCCTTGATCGCCAACCCCAGTACTTTGTTTTGGCCAGCACAACCGATTTTGGCGAGTCCAACGCCGGGCCTACCGATTTTCCCATCGAGAGGAGAATCTATGAGGATAAGAGGTTTCACGAGCGCTACGCCTACCAGTTTACCCTCGACTGGGGAACGGTAGTCGAGGGTAAAGGCTACTATCTGATGGTCTACGAGCGAAAATGAGAAGAATGCTCGAGGCAAACAAATTGCAGATTACTGTTTGGCTGGCCACTCTGGTCATCCTCGCTCTGAGCGCCGTTCTCATCACCCAGCCGGGTTATATGGACGCCTACTACTACCACCACGTGGCCACAAACCTCGCGTCGGGACGGGGGTTGACGGAAGACTACATTTGGAACTACCTTCCCCCACCGGCTACACTGACGCATGCCAGCAACCTTTACTGGATGCCATTGACCTCTCTGATCATCGTTCCCTTCTTTGAGATCCTGGGAGATTCCTTCGGGGCGGCCCAGGTGCCCTTCGTGCTCCTCGCCTCGCTCCTCGTCTTGTTCACATTCCGACTGTCGCTCTGGCTGACCGGCAACCTGAGGCATGCTCTGGCGGCCTCCGCCCTGACCCTATTTAGCGGGTTCTACTTCGCCTACTGGACGTCGCCGGATAGCTTCGCCCTCTTCGCATTGATGGTTAATTTGGCCCTGCTGATGGGGTTCAGGTCGGGACTTGGGGGAAAAGGGGTCCTTCAGCTGAAGGAGGGGAAAAGGACCGTCACCTCCACGCACTTCAAAGGAGTTTGGTTTGCCGCCGCGGCAGGGGGATTGGCCGCTCTCAGCCATCTGACAAGAGCAGATGGAGTCCTTGTCCTTGGAGCGGTCCTTGTTGTCATCGGCGTGGGCGCCTATCGGCGTGGGGGCTCCGCGACAGAGTTCGATGGTCGGGAGAGGACCCTTAGTGCTTTGATGCTTGTTGGGGCATGTATTGTTGCCTATTTGGTGGTGATGTCTCCCTGGTTCTTCCGCAACTGGCAGCTCGCCGGCAGTATTCTCCCCACGGCCGGCCTCAGGACGCTCTTTCTGCGAGAATACAACGATATCTTCACCTATAATAGAGACTTGAGCTGGCAATCGTTCATCGCCTGGGGTCTCTGGCCTATTTTGAAGTCGAAGGCAGAGGCCCTCGGGACGAACACCATGGTCCTTTTCGGAATGGAGTATCATCTGGTTCCCTTTGCCCTCATCGGCCTCTGGTCCTTCCGGTGGAAGGAAAGACCGGCTTTCTTGCCTTTCTTCGTCTACGCCCTCACCCTCTATCTCACGATGTCCTTGCTCTTCACTTTTCCCAGCGGGAGGGGCAGCATGCTTCATTCGAGCGTGGCTCTTCTCCCCTGGCTGTCTTTGGCAGCGGTAGTAGGCCTGGACCGATCGATTGTTTGGGCAGCGGGTCGCCTTCGCCACTGGAATGTTCCCCTCGCTCAACGCAACTTCACTGTGATTCTGGTTTTCTTCGCTACGGTCTTCAGCACATTTCTTCTCGTTCAAGAGGCGGGCAAGAGAGACGAGCGCTATCGCCACTACAACCAGATCAGCGCCTGGTTCCATGAGTCTGCTCCCGATAGCCTAATTATGATCGCCGACCCGCCAGGGTACTATTACAGTAGCGGCAAGGGAAGCATCGTCATCCCCAGCGACGATCTCGACACCGTGCTCCTCGCTGCCAGACGCTATGGCGCCACCTATATTGTCGTGGAGAAGGGCCACTCCCGGCCTCTCCAGCCCATCTATGCCGGGGAGAAGACCGATCCGCGTCTGCAGAAGATGGTCGAGATCGATATGACCCGGATCTTCAAGATAGGTGATAGATGAAAGGCAGCCGGCGCGGGCTATTGGTATACATCCTAATAGTGCTCTGGATAGCCGGGGTTTTCGCCGGATACTACGCCGTTCACAAGCCGTTTGCCGCCGAGTCGTTCCCTGCCATCGCCACTAGTATGGGCAAGCTTCTCAACCCCTGGTCGGCGGTCGCTTTTGTCGACGCGGTTTTGAATCTAGCAGTCGCCCTGTGGTTGGGACTGGTCGCCTACGGCGCCGGGCGGCTTCTCCTGCGGGCATTCCATCTGGATTTGACCCGACTGGAAGGCTTAACCCTATCTACCTCGTTGGGCCTTGGCGTTATCTCTATGTTGACCTTCTTTCTCGGACTGACGGGATTCCTCTACGCCCGGGTCTTCTACGGTTTGTTCGTTGTGGCCAGCTTGGCCATCTTGGTGGTTGCGTTGAAATACAAGGACATCTTTCTGAAGGACGGACCACAAAGGACGACTATTGGCTTATCTTCGTGTCTTCGTGTCTTTGTGTTTGAAAACCGTCCTAGCCTTCTACTAGCCATATTCATCGCCTTGACAGAGGGTTTGGCCTTACTCGCCGCCTTGACGCCGCCCTGGGCCTGGGACAGCCTCGTCTATCATCTCACCGGTCCTCAGCTATACATGGCGCAGCATCGCATTTTCGGTGGCCTGGATGGAATGCACTTCTACTTCCCGCCTTTGGTGGAGATGCTGTTTCTTGACGGAATGCTTCTGAAGGGGCCGATCGTGGCCGGCCTCATCCATTGGGAGTTTGGCCTCCTCGCCGTCGGAGCCGT
>JAUSEJ010000692.1 GCA_030650265.1 Dehalococcoidia bacterium
TGTCTCAATGGATCTGTCTGCTGGATGAGGCCACCCGGAATGCTGGCGCCATGATGACGGGCGATCCTTAGCAGGGTGGCAACAAGCATAGAGCCAGTGTCGTTGACGTTCACTGGAAAGACCTCTATAATCCTGGGGCCAGGGAAAGAGGTGCCACTTCACGCATGGCTCAGCAGACAAGCGATGAGTCGATCAACGAATCAGCCTCAGCATGTTCGCAATATTCTACGCATAGCAAAGCGAATGGACCTCACGACAGCCATCTTCCAATCCTGCTCGGCATCATTATCTCGATCGTTTTGGCGCTACCCGCTATCTGGCCTCTCATCCAACCTGGCCTTCCGCAGACCAACGATACTATCTTCCACTTAGGGCGGCTGATCGAGATCCGCGAGTCGATGGCTACAGGAGACTTTTTCCCCCGCTGGGAACAGCCTTTCACGAATGGACTCGGGTTCCCCTTTCTCAACTTCTACGCGCCATTGTCCTACTTTTTCGCCCTCAGCATTACGTTCCTTGGACTTGGCGAGGCAGATGCCTTCAAGCTTGCGAGCGCCCTTATGCCATTGCTTTCAGCCGCTACCATGTATTTGTGGGTTGCCGACTTGCTCAGAAGAAATGGTCCTTCCGCAGCAGGAGGGCAACTCCTGCATATTTCTGCTTTGGGTGCGGGCGTCGTCTATGCGTACGCCCCTTATCAACTAGTAGAAATCTATGTTAGAGGAGCACTTGCGGAGAGCGCCGCTCTGGCCCTGTTGCCACTTCTCTTCTATACCCAGGATCGGTTGCTGAGGCGCCCCGGTCTTAACCCGGCGCTGGTAGCGGCCTTGACCATTGGCGCTCTTGTGCTTACACATAATGTCGTGGCGCTTCTCGGGTTGGCAATATCCATCGGCTACTCGCTACTATCGTATGCAGTTGAGCGCGTTCGGGCGCTGCAGGCAGAGGTCGCGAGCCCATCTATCTCACGCGTGTTGGCCTATTTTACCCTGTCGATTGGCTTGGGAATGGGATTGTCGGCCTTCTTCTGGGCGCCGGCGATGCTGGAACGGGGCTTCCTTAGCTTCCAGCAACTCAGCACCGGTTGGTTCAGCGCCGTTAGGCATCTTGGCGATAGCTGGCCGCCCGTTGAAAACTCTATTGTCTTCGATTTCCGGACCCCTTATCGGATTTCGCTGCTGCAAGTTCTCTTCACACTGCCAGGATTGGCGTTCCTCGTCCTCCTGGTCTGGCAGGCCAATTTGCGTCGTATGAGAAAAGCGGCAGCAAGGTCGACGGTACCAGAAGAAGCTGCCGCCCAACCTCCTCCCCCGAAGGCATACAACGGTCTTAACTGGCTGGCATTGTACTTCTTCTTGTGCGCAGGTCTCATGATCTTCCTGCTCACGCCGGCCTCCGCCGGTATTTGGCGGGATGTGCCGCTTCTAAATGCGATGCAGTTTCCCTGGCGAACATTGGGATTGTTTGCCCTGGCCAGTTCCTTCTTGTTTGGCTTCAGCATGTACTGTGTCGGCAGGCGCTGGCCGCGGGCTTTGCCCTACGCAGCGGTCGTTGCCGTCTTATCGTTTGCTATTAGCAGCCTTAGTGGATTGCCTGTTGATATGGAACCGGCGCCCGTTGTGGATGCCGGCGTCATTCACCAAATGACCTCCCTTGCGGGCTGGGAGCTAGAAACCACCGAGCAGCAAGTGTCCCTAGCCGCCAATGTTGCCAGCGATCTATCCGCGCTCAGGGCAATGACTCAACAGCCCGGGCATCTTTCTCTCGATGTTGAGACCTCCCGGTCAACTGAGATCGCCCTACACGTTCTCTACTTCAAAGGCTGGAAGGTGTTCGTCGATGGGCAAGAAACTCAACCATTCCCCATAGCCCCACGCGGCCTTCTCGGATTCTCGCTGCCCGCGGGTCGCCACCTCGTCGAGGCCCGCTTTGAGCTTACTGCCTTGCGTGCTGGGGCCGAGGCACTGTCGATAGTCTGCCTGATCATTCTCGTGGCCCTTCTGGCAGGTCTGACTGCACGTCGCCGGGCGGTGTTGGCGCCTGCCATACTGGCCATGGGTCTGGCCAGCCTCTTTATCCTTCCCCATTTCGCTGCCCGTCCTATTCCGGCGTCCCGGTTCCTCCCGGTCTCCCTGCCAGCGTCTGAGGGAATACGTTTGCTTGGAGTGGCTGTCGAACAGCCAAACAACGGTCGACTTGGCCTCACCCTCTTCTGGCAGAACTTGCGATCACTGGACAGTTTAGACATGTTCGTTTCTCTCGTCGACGATCAGGGGAATTCTATTGGCAAGCCTGTGCGACAGCCTATCGACGGAGCTTATCCTACCGAAAAATGGCTGCCTGGCGAAATCTTGGCCGATAGAGTCGAGTTAGAATGTCCTTCGGCCTTTGATGCTGGTAGCACTCGATTAAACGTTGGCTTTCGTCCTCCCGATCCTAGTCATATCTCTCCCCCAACTGCCGCCTTCCGTATTCCCCTCTCCGGGGGCCACTTGACGCCACAAAGTCCTCTTCCACCCGTGGTTTTCGGTGACCTCTTGGGTTTGACGAGTTACGCGCTGGCTTCACCAGTAGCCAAACCGGGGGAGGATTTCGATACCCGCCTGGAGTGGAGAGCTATGGCTGCCATTCCCGGCAATCTCACCGCTTATCTCCATCTCCTTGAAGCCGATGGCAAAAAGGCCTGGGCGCAGGTGGACTGGCCGGTTGGACCCCGCGACTATCCCGCG
>JAUSEJ010000866.1 GCA_030650265.1 Dehalococcoidia bacterium
CTTCAACGATCACCAGCCCCACTCCCCCTCTTGCTCTGGCGGCATAATAGCCAATAAGCCGGTCGCCGGCGGTCCCGTCGTCCTCGGCAAGCCGGCTTTCGATGGGCGCCATGACAATTCTATTCTTCAAAGAAAGGTCGCCTATGTTAGCGGGTTCAAGGAGCTTTTCGAACATAGTTTTACCTCTTGGTCTTCTAGTTTGTGTGCTGGCAGTATACCGTAGCGATAACGGATGGTCAATGGTGTGTGCGGCCAATATGAGAATGCCTGATACAAGGGATTGTGACCTTGACAGGCGTGGTCAGATATCGCTAGAATGGGATCTACTTCTCATAGTCATTCGTTCATTTATACTGGAGGTTGTTATGACGGAAGCGCAAGCGCCAGCCCCACATCAGGTTCCCATAAAGGAGGACCTCTTCATCGATATCCTTCGCCCTTTGGCGGAGGTGAGGCTCAGAGGAACCAGATGTGGCTCCTGTGGCGAGACATTTTTTGGAAAGAAGCTCTACTGCGAAAACTGCCAGAGCGAGGATACCGCGGAGATCGTCCTCTCCAACCGGGGCAAGATATATAGCTACACAGTCAATCGGTACCGTCCCCCTGGAGATTACATTGGCCCCGATCCCTATGTCCCCTTCGCCGTCGGACTGGTCGAACTTCCCGAAGGGGTTCGAGTCCTGTCGCCGCTGAAGGATTGCCCCGTGGACACCGTGAAGATCGGAATGGAAGTGGAACTGGTCGTCGAGAAGCTGTTCACGAATAGCGAAGGGAACGACGTGATAGCCTTCAAATTCAAGCCGGTAGGATAACGGAATTATGAATTATGAATGTTGAGTGCTGACGGCTGACTGAGAGCGCAGAACACTGAAAGGAGTTCGTCGATGAGGGACGTAGTAATCGCCGGGGTGGGCATGCACCCATTCGGCAGGTTTGATAACAAGCCCTATGTGGATATCGGGAGAGAAGCCGTAGTGGCGGCGTTGAAGGATGCCAACATCTCCTGGCGGGATGTACAGGAAGCCTATTGCAGCAAAATGTATCTTCCCGCTACGACGGGGTCACGCATTTTGAATCAACTCGGCATGACCGGTATACCCATATCCGATGTCGAGGCGGCCTGCGCCAGCGGTGGCGTCGGTAGTAGCCAGGCCTGCATGGGAATAGCCTCAGGTTACTTTGACGTGGTCCTCGCCTTTGGTGTCGAGAAGATGCCGAGGGGATTCCTGGAGCCCTCGGCCATCTACGAGAATTGGCAGATAAACATGGGTCTCGACGTCAATCCAATGTACTGGGCTATCCTCGCCCGAAAGCACATGGAGGATTACGG
>JAUSEJ010000882.1 GCA_030650265.1 Dehalococcoidia bacterium
TCAGAGGTTGCCAGGGAAAGCCCAGACGAGGCCGACTAGCTGTGAATAGCGAAGAGTACCACCTAATGTATAGCATTGAGGATACCTTCTGGTGGTACAAAGGAATGCGGCAGAGCACCTTTGCCCTTCTTCATGGCCTGATGCAGGGTGGCACGGACCGCATGATACTCGACGCCGGTTGCGGCACAGGCGGAATGATGCAGCCTCTAAGCCAACTCGGGTCGGCAGTCGGTATTGATTTTGCCGAAGAGGCAACGAACCTAGCCAACCAGAGGGAACGAGGAATGGTGATGCGGGGCTCGGTAACCGATCTGCCGTTTGCTGCGGCCACTTTTGACCTCGTCACCTGTTTCGACGTTCTTTATCATCTGGCAGTTTGCGATGATGCGGCTGCACTCAAGGAATTAAGTCGAGTACTAAAACCAGGCGGATACCTGTTTGTCAGAGTTCCCGCCTACAATTTTCTGCGGGGTCATCACGATGTAGTTGTGCACACCAGACATCGGTATTCTCTGGGCGAGCTTACTACCAAGATTACAAGCGCCGGATTGCAGCCGATAAGAGCCACTCACGCCAACATGTTCCTTTTCCCCCTGGCCGGGGCAAAGCGACTTTGGGAAACCCTACCTACCTCACGGACCAGCGTCCAATCCGATTTGCAGCCTGTTCCCAAGGTGCTAAACGATGCCCTTCTCGGCGTCTTGAGCTTCGAGAGTTGGTTGATAAAGAGGACCAGTCTCCCCTTCGGACTATCAGCAATTTGTCTCGCCGTCAAGAAGGGTTAACGTAGAAGAGGAGCCAGGCTTGAAAGCCTTTGACGAGGTGCTTCCGCACTTCTTGCCTAGCCTTGCCGGCGGATTTGCGGCGGGCGCCCTATTGCTGTTGTTAGTTAGAGCCTATGAGGAGCCGATAAGGATTCTACTGAACCCGTATCGTGCCTTCATCGATGCCTCGTCTGACCGACTAATATACGTCTTGATGGGCCTGTACTTCTTGGTCTTCGGGACCATGTCAATTCTTCGCCATGACTCACTCCGCTCCAATGCCTACGACCTGGGAATATTCGACCAGGTGCTTTGGAACAGTGCGCATGGGCGTCTGTTCGATCAGACGGTAATGATAGAGTATACGTCCACTCTTCTTGGCAACCACTTCTCGCCGATCCTCTTGCTCCTCGTCCCCTTCTACTGGCTATTTTCCGACGCTCGCTTTCTGCTGGTTGCCCAAACCGCCGCCCTGGCCATCGGCGCCCTTCCTGTTTACTGGCTAGCCCGCGACAAGCTTGGCAATCGCCCGGCGTCGCTCGCCCTCGCGTCGTGTTACTTCCTTTTCCCCGCCTTACATTTTGTCAATTTATTCGACTTCCACGAAATAGCCATCGCCAGCCCACTACTTGGCTTTACTATCTACTATCTGATCAAACAGCGTTATCGCCCATTTGCCATTTGCCTCTTCTTCGCCCTCATGGCTCGCGAGGAGGTGGCGTTAGTGACCGTTGGACTGGGTCTCTGGATCATTTTGATGCGAAGGAAGCGACTGTTCGGCTTGACTGTTATTGTCGTGGGGGCCATCTATGGCTACGTGACGATCATGCTGCTGATTCCCCATTTTCAGGGCGCTAACGAGTACTACTACGTCGTGCGCTACGCCAACTTAGGCAAGAACTTTGGCGAAATAGCCAGCACCGTGTTTTTCAATCCGTTATATGTCGCTAGCATGCTGACCTCTCCCCAACGAATTGAGTACGTTCTGCAACTTCTCGTGCCTCTCGGATTGCTTCCTGCCATCGGGTTGGACATCCTTGCACTCTCTTTTCCGAGCTTCGCCTATCTGCTCTTGAGCAACTACAAGGAAATGTACGACGTTACCAACCAGTACAGCGCGGTGTTGATACCGCCGATCTTCCTTGCCATGGTTCATGGAATAGCGATCCTCATCAGAAAAAAGAGAAGTCACACTAACCGGTATCTATGGGCGGCTGTCGGCTACGTCTTAGTGAGCAGCCTGGTGAGCTACTATCTCTTTAGCCCAGGCCCCTTCGCTCAGCGATTCAGACCAGACAAATATGCAATGGACGAGCACGCACAACAGGGCATTGACATCATCCAAAACATGATACCGCCAAATGCCTCGGTTTCCGCCCAAACCGACCTGGTGCCGCATCTGTCCCATCGCATAGAGATCTATATGTTCCCCTACCTGCACAACGCCGATTATGTCCTTCTGGACAAGCATGCCAGAACCTGGCCGCTAAAGAAACCGCAGTTCGACCTTGCTCTGGAGGATCTCGCCTCAAACCCGGCCTACGAGTTGATATTCGATCGAATCGGCTACTTGTTGTACCAGAAAAAGCCAGGCCCTCTCCCTTACACGTACTCTGGCTTGAAGCTAGGCGATTATCTCGAAGCAGTGGGCTATGAACTTAGCCAGCTATCCACCCACGTTGGCGGCTCAATTGAGATCGCCGTCTACTGGAAAGTACCCTACGAAACGGATGTTGATCGGAGGTTGCCCAGACTCTTCACCGTACTGGAGTTAATCGACGAGAACGGCAACGTGGTTTCAGGAAATGGCAAAGAACCAGGAAACGGCTCGCTGCAAACGGACCGTTGGACATCAGGAGATCTGGTAAGGGAGCGCTATACCATTCCGGTACCAATACACATAGAGGCAGGTGACTATAGCATCTCGGCTAGCATTCGAACCGACAAGAGGAACACGCAGAATCCTTCCATGAACTATACCGGCGATCTGACAAAAATCAAAGTGAGATGATCAGCTATAGGCCTCAGCCAAATCTGCCCGAACCCGGTCTTAGACCACCTCGTAGACGACGCTTGGTTCCCGGACGCGGAATTTTCGCCCCTCCTCAAGGCTGCGCCCACGCTCCTTGCTGTTCTTCCACCTGGTGTATGCATCCATGCTCTCCCAAATCTGAACAACCAGGTAGACTGACGGATCATAGGACTTGCGCATGATGATCTGATCACTCATTCCCCACAGCTTGCGCACAACCTCGCCCTCTCTGAACCATTGGATTGCCTCGTCCGCCTTACCTGGTAGCAGATGTACAGTCTGCACGAGCGCTAAGCGTCCCATTCATCACACTCCTTACAGCATCCTTATTAGTTAGGGTTCATCCCGCCAAAATCTGAACTGCTGGTCTAGCTTCTCTCGCTATTGTAGCATACCTGCCTGAGGAGACTCAATCATTTGATATGTGATATTTGACCCTGTCGCTCTCAAATGCTATAGTTGGCTCGGCACCGGTTGCGGGATGTTTGAACAGTTCCTCCCTGGCCGACTCACGATAGCCGATAGTGGTGGTGATGAATAGACAACATAGCAAGTTTAGCGCACTTCTAGTGGCGCTTTCTGCCGCCTTCTCCACAATGCCTCTGCTCCAGCCGTATTTCTTCGCCTCCAGCGACGGCCTCTTCCACCTATACAGGCTGATGGAATACGACCTTCTACTAAAGGGTGGAATATGGTACCCGCGTTGGGCGCCTGACTTCTTCTTTGGCGCGGGAATGCCCCTTTTCAACTACTATGCGCCTCTGACTTACTATCTGGCTGAGTTCTTTCATCTCATGGGCGCCGGTTACATAGACTCGCTCCGATTGCTAGTCTTCGCCAGTATGGTCTTGTCTGGATTGGGCGCACTGCTCTACGCCAGGACTTTCTTCTCGCCACTGGCATCTCTACTGGTCGCCATTGTCTACATGTACGCTCCCTACCACATCGTCAATCTTTACTATCGGGGCGATATAGCCGAATATCTCGCCTACACCTGGTTCCCCTTCATTCTTTGGGCTTTGATCCGGCTTGTTCAACGCAAGAGCTATGCCTATTTATTCGCCGGCAGTGTCTTTTACGCAGCGCTGATTCTTACCCACAATCTGTCAGCCTTGATTTTCTCCGGCTTCCTCATAATCTATAGTCTATCCGCTTTAGTGGGAGAGCATCGGACCGGGCTGTTTGTTTGGCGGGAACTGCTTGCCGATACCCTGCGCGTCCTCACAATGGCGACCGCTGCATTGGCTTTATCCACTTTCTTCTGGCTGCCGGCGATGGCCGAGAGATCGCTGATCAGCTTAGATCGACTGCTTGCCGCCATCAATTTCCACGAGTACTTTCCGACGGTGGAAGAGCTATTCTCGACCGACCTGATCCATCGATACGGCATTGTATTCCGCGACGCCGATGTTTTTGGCTTCAGACTTGGCGCCTTCCAGACCGTGTTCCTGTTCATCGGATTGGCCTTACTGGTTTGGCAAAGACGCCGACTTAAACCGGGAGCTAAGTTGGAAGGATTTGCCTCTCTTGCCATAACCGGAGTGTGCCTCTTTCTTATTTTTCCAATATCGGTTTGGGTTTGGGAAAGCCTCCCGATGCTGAGTCTCACCCAATTCCCTTGGCGCTTTCTCGCTTTCATAGCATTGCCTGGCGCTTTTCTCGCTGGCTTGATCGTTCAGTCCCTGCCAGAGCGCATTCGTTCACTCGCCGTCGTCGCGATCGTGCCGGCGGTGATTGCCTCCAGTGTGGCCGCCATGTTTCCCATCTTGACCAACGTGACAGAGTCGCAAGTCACATCACAGGATAGCATAGCACTCGAACTTATGACCGGCGGCATCGGCACAACTGCGGCAGACGAATACCTGCCAATCTGGGTGAAGGGAAGCCCACGAAGCACGCCTCTTGCTTTGGCAACCGTCCTTGATGAATCTACAACAAACTCTTCGGGCCGTTCCAGTGCGTGGATCGAGGTCTCTATGGTCGAGCGCAAAGGTGACAGTTCATCTTATCGCGTACACGCGGCTAGGGCCGGCTCTTTCATTCCAAACCTTACCTATTTCCCCGGGTGGGTAGCGTTCGTCGACGGCAGAGAGGTTCCCATCACTGTTGATGACCCATCGGGTTTCATTCAACTGCTGGTTCCCGAAGGTGATCACGCGGTCAGTCTGCGATTTCAAGACACCCCAGTGCGCAGATTGAGCGATGCGGTCTCCGTAACCGCGCTGGTATTTCTCATAGGCTTGCTGTTTTGGCGCTACGGTCGTGTAATCCAGACTCGAATCCGGGCGCTGTGGCCCTCCAACTGGCGACGCCAGGTGCTACCCGACAGGACCACCGGCAAGCGAGATCGACTTTCTATCCGCCGGCTCCCGCGCTTAACCATCACCAGAGACCGACTTGCAAAAGTCGCAATCATACTGGCTCTAGTGCCCATATGGCTTCTGGCCAAATCAAATTTCGATTCGGTTTATGCCTCGGCAGGCACCTACGATTTCCCGCTGGTCGCCAATCTAGATGACGAGGTAGTGACCGTAGGTTACGCCTTCTCCGGAGCCGACGGCAAACCAGGCACTCCGGCGCCAGTCATTCCCGGATCCTCGATCAGATTCACGATCTTCTGGCGCCAGCTTGGCAGGATTCCCAAGGATCAATACAAACCGTTCGCTCGATTAACCAATAGATTCGCGCAAACTTGGGCCTATGCCGGCACTTCGATCGATCAGTCTGAAACCGGTCCGGGAGGGGGGAATGTCGTATCCAGTACATTCAACATGGCGGTCCCAGAGGGAACGCCGCCCGGAACCTACGAGATCGAGGTCAGCTTCGACAACACAGCCACTAAGAAAATACTGGAGGTCCGTCGGGTGTGGGTGGTCCCGGTTCTTCCCTCCAAAGGAGTCCGGATAGGCCCTTTGGTGGTGGGACGTGGCCCTTCCTCAAATGGGAAGGGCATTCCCCCCTTGGGAAGTCCGGACCGTCCCAGCGTGGGAATGCCGGTCAGTTTTGACGAAACCTTACGACTACTCGACCTGGCGGTCACCGACGGAGAAGCCCGGAAATCCGGAAAGCCCGGCCTGCCATTGCCCCGGGGACCAGCCTCAGGACCGCCCCAGATTAGAGCGGGAGAGGTATTGCACTTCGATCTGCTATTCCAGGCTCTTCGGAAAATCTCCGATGATTACACGATAACTGCCCGTTTGATGGGACCAGATCGTGACCTGTGGGCGATTCGTGACAGCCTACCAGCCGATGGCACGTATCCGACCTCATTCTGGGCGCGGGGAGAGGTAGTTCGAGACCAATTGGATATCGCAATTCCACCAGAGACTCCACCTGGCCAATACGAGCTGCAATTAGAGGTGGTGTCAGCAAAGGGTCCACTAAGTATCATCGGCGGCAACGGGGCGCCGGTCGGGCCCACCCTTCGCATCGGCGAGGTATCAATTCTGACTGCCGCCTCTCCCGCGAGACCGGGTGACGTTAAGATATCGCAACACAAAGTTATGCCTGTACTCGCTAACCTGGACATTGTGGGCTTCGAACTGAGCCGTCGAGAGTTAAGGCCCGGCGAGCAGCTAAATATAGATTTGGTCTGGAGGGCTGCGACTGATATTATCAGGGACATGGTGGCAAGAATCACAATCGTAACGCCATCCGGCGACACGCTAGTTACCACAACGAGAAGACCGGTTGGCAATGCCTACCCGACAACGTCATGGCGACAGGGGGAGGTTCTTAGGGGAAAGTACAGTTTGCAGTTGCCTGCGAAGGGGTCTGAGGGCGAAGCAAAAGTGATCGCCATCCTTCTCGACGCCAAGAGTGGCGATGCCCTTGGTCAAGTGGATCTAGGCAACGTCCACATTCTGCCACGAACCCACATATTCTCTGCCTCGCCCGGTCGACCGCTGACCGCCGATTTCGAGGACAAGGCCCGGCTGCTAGGGTTTGACCTCGCCATTGGCGCTCTGATCCCGGCGGGGCAGGCGCCGAAAGTCGCACCCTCCGACACCTTCAATGTAACACTTTATTGGCAAGCCCTAAGGGAAATGGAGACGTCCTACATCGTCTTTATTCAAATTCTAAACGGCGCCGGCAAGCTGGTGGCGCAAAATGATTCACCGCCCCAAGCGGGTGAAGCGCCGACGACAGCGTGGATTGCCGGAGAAGTCGTTACCGACGGACATCGAATTTCCATTCCGACAGACCTACCCGATGGCGATTACACTGTCATTGCCGGCGTCTACGATGCCACAACCGGAATACGACTGGCCGTCAAAGGCGACAACTATATAGCTCTTACTCGCTTACTCGTCTCATCCAAGGGATAGCGGTCGGCGAAAAGGCAAAGAATGCCGGGGCGGTATTTGACGCTATCGGTATCAAATGCTATAGTTGGCTCGGAGTCGGCCACGAGAAGCGATGAACCGCTCCTTCACGGCCGACTCACGATAGCCGACAGTGGTGGTAATGGATCGACGACACAGCAAGTTTTTCGCACTTCTGGTAGCCCTCTCCGCAGCCTTCTCGGCCATGCCTCTGCTCCAGCCTTTCTTCTTCGCATCCAGCGACGGTCTCTACCACCTATATAGGCTCATGGAGTATGACCTTCTGCTCACGAGCGGCGTTTGGTACCCCCGTTGGGCGCCGGACTTCTACTTCGGCGCGGGATTACCCCTGTTCAACTACTATGCGCCGCTCACTTACTATTTGGCTGAGGTCTTTCATCTTCTGGGCGCCGGATACATCGACTCGATTCGATTGCTCATCTTCGCCGGTATGATCTTGTCGGGATTGGGTGCTTTTCTCTACGCTAGAACCTTCTTCTCGCCCCTTGCATCTCTACTGGTCGCCATTG
>JAUSEJ010000890.1 GCA_030650265.1 Dehalococcoidia bacterium
CAAGGGGTCGCGCAAGTCGACCCCCTACGCCGCCCAGATGGCCGCCGAAGACGCCGGCAAGAAGGCCGCCGAGCACGGTGTGAAGACCCTGGAAGTGAACGTCTCCGGTCCCGGCTCAGGCCGTGAATCGGCGCTGCGCGCCCTGCAGGCCGCCGGCATGACGATCACGACCATCCGTGACGTGACCCCGATTCCGCATAACGGCTGCCGGCCGCCAAAGCGAAGACGGGTGTAGAGGATTCTGATCAGGAGGAAAGATGGCGCGATATACAGGAGCAGTGTGCAGGCAATGCCGCCGCATTGGAGAGAAACTCTTCTTGAAGGGCGACAGATGCTCGACGCCCAAGTGTTCTGTGGAAAGAGACAAGCGTGGTATGGGTCCCGGCATGCATACGAACCGCCGACGCAAGGTGTCTGAGCGTGGGACACAGCTCAGGGAGAAGCAGAAGGCGCGATATTCTTATGGCGTGCTGGAGCGACAGTTCAGACGTTATTTCGCCGAGGCGGAACGACGCCCTGGAATGACCGGTCAGAATCTCATGCGAATTCTTGAGACCAGGCTAGACAATGTGGTTTATCGATTGGGATTTGCCGACTCCCGAAATCAGGCTAGGCAGCTTGTGAACCATGGGCATTTCGACCTGAATGGGCGGAAGACTGATATCGCTTCGGCGTTGGTAAAGTCTGGCGATGTAGTAGGTGTTCGCGAGAAGTGCAAAGGGCTGGAGTATTTCAAGGTGCGCGCCCAAAACATTACGTCGAAGAATGTTCCAACGTGGCTCAGCATAGACGTTGATCAACTCTCGGGGAAAGTTCTGTCACTGCCGTCGCGCGAGGATATCGATACTAGAGTCAACGAGCAGGTCATTGTCGAGTTTTACTCGCGATAGCAGCGAGATCTGTAGCATCAATCTTTGAGAATTGATGGCAATTAGTCGTTGCTGTGTCCCGAATATTTCGTGAGATAGCGACAACTGTGAAATAATGGAGGGAGTAAATGGTAACTGCATTAAATGGTGCAGTGGGAACTCGCCTCCGAGGAGGCGACCATTCAATGGAGTCACTCATACCCAAGATAGAAGCGACAGTCAGCACTGAGGGCTACGGCCGGTTCTCGGTCAGCCCGTTGGAAGGCGGTTTTGGCGTTACGCTGGGCAATGCTCTGCGACGTGTTCTTCTCAGTTCACTATATGGTGCAGCCGTAACCTCGGTCAAGATCGAGGAAGTGCAGCATGAGTTTTCCAGTATTCCTCACGTAAAGGAGGACACTACTGAGTTTCTCCTAAATGTCAAGCAACTACGCATCCGGTCCTTTTCTGACCGCCCGGGGAAGCTAACCCTTGAGGCGCGGGGAGAGGGCATGGTGACGGCGGCCGATATCAAAGCCCCCGCCGATTTCGAAATTGTGAATCCGGAGCTGCATTTGGCGACACTTGATTCGTCCGATGCTACTCTAACGGTGGAGCTAAACGTCGAGCGCGGCAGGGGTTATATTCCTGCTGGCCAGAGAGAGGGACAGCCAATTGGTGTGATTCCGGTCGATGCAATCTTCACCCCGATCCGAAAGGCCAGCTACGCGATAGAGAAGATACGGATTGGCCAGGTAACAACATTCGAGCGTCTCAATATGGAGATCTGGACAGACGCAACCATCAGTCCGATTGAGGCCCTCAGTGAGAGTGCGCGGATACTCGTCAATCACTTCGCTTTGGTTGGGGAACTTGTCAAAGCTCTGCCGCCAAAGGAGAGGCTGGCTCTCATTCCAACCGCTATTCCTTCAAAGGTCTATGACGTTCCTATTGAGGATCTGGATCTGTCGGTGAGGGCGTATAACTGTCTGAAGCGGAGCGGCATCACAAAGGTTGGCCAGGTTCTGGAGATGAGCGAGGAAGATCTTTTGGCGGTGCGCAACTTCGGCCGAAAGTCTCTTGAAGAACTTCGCGAGCGTCTTATCACCCGGGGCGTCATGACATCAACAGGTGAGATAGCTGGCCCGGGTGAAATGGGCAGCGCTCTAGTGTCTCGAAGAGAACATGACGACGGTGAAGACGCCGAGGACTTGGAGTCCGACTACGATTTCGAAGAGGAAGAGGAGGAATAGGAATAGTCTCATGCTCTGCATATGATTATTCCTTACCATGATATGAGGCACGCTGTCGCAGGACGAAAACTAAGCCGCCCTACCAGCCATAGACTGTCAATGTATCGAAACTTGGTCACAGATGTCCTTCGCTATGAGAAGATCAAGACGACCGAGGCGAAAGCTAAGGAAATACAGGCTTTGGTAGAGAAGATGATCACTTTGGGTAAAGCGGGCACACTCCACGCAAGGAGGCTGGCTCTGTCTTATATCTATGACCCAAAAGTGGTAGACAAGTTGTTTGATTCTCTCTCCAAACGATATGCTGAGCGCAAAGGCGGCTACACTCGAGTGTACAAGTTGGGGGCCAGGCTGGGCGACGCCGCTCCGACAGCCGTCTTGGAGCTAGTGGAATAGACTAGGCGCCGGGCTTTGCCCTTGCCTGCGGCAATTAACCAGGTCGGGCGGGGATTTATCGAAAGATGCGAAAACTGATGATGGAACTGGAGTACGATGGCAGTAGCTATTGCGGATTCCAGGTCCAGCCTGAGAAACCAACCGTACAAGGTGAGGTCGAAGAGGCTCTTTACAAACTCACCGGCGAAGCCCTGAGGATCACAGCAGCCGGACGAACAGATACTGGTGTTCATGCCAAGGCACAGGTAGTGAGTTTTGTGACTGATGGCGGTTGCCCGACAAAGCAATTTGTTGGAGCGCTGAACTTCTACCTACCGGATGATATATGTGTCACATCGGTGGTCGAAGTGCCAGCGGACTTCGATGCGAGGCGGAGCGCAATCAGGAGGTACTATCGCTACTATGTCTTGAACCGGCGGTGTCCGTCTCCGTTTTGGCGGCATTATGCTTATCACTTTCCGGTCCAGCTCGATCTTGGCGAGATCAGACGGGCCGCCAGTGCCCTAGTAGGGGAGCACGATTTCGCAGCGTTCGCTGGTCGGGAAGCCAAAGGGAGAAGCACCCGGAGGGAGATATACACGGCGGATGTGGAACGACAGGGTGAGCTAGTTCTTTTCGATATCTCGGCTAATGGCTTTATAGCTCATCAGGTGCGAAATATGGTTGGAACACTCATCTGGGTAGGAACGGGAAAACTGGGCGCCGCCGATTTATTAAGGATTCTGGAAGGGCGCGATCGAAAAGCAGCGGGGCCGGCTGCTCCACCTCATGGGCTGTATTTCATGAAGGTGGATTACCCGGTCGGGGCATTCACAGTATAGGGCCATTCGCAGCAGCGACGAGGAGATTGTTTTATGAAGACCTATTCTGCACGGGCAGCGGATATCGACCGTAAGTGGCATGTGGTTGATGCTGAGGGACAGGCGTTAGGGAGGCTGGCATCGCAGGTCGCCCAGATACTCAAGGGTAAACTCAAGCCACAATACACTCCACACATGGATGTCGGTGATTTTGTCATTGTGGTTAATGCTGCCAGTGTTCGGCTAACCGGTAGGAAACTAACCCAGAAACTCTACTATCGGCACTCTCAATTCCCTGGAGGGCTGAAGGTGCAGCGACTGGATAAGTTGCTGGCAGTCCGGCCAAGTCGAGTTATTGAGCACGCTGTGAGGGGAATGCTGCCTCACAACCGGCTGGGAGAGGCGATGATAAAGAAGTTGAAGGTTTATTCTGGTGGGACGCACCCACACGAAGCGCAAGTTCGCGGCCAAATGAAACAGGATAAGCAGACTGTTCAGGTGACGGCCCAAGTGGTCGCGGTTCAGGCTACAACTCCTAGAGAGGAGGCGTGATTTGGTAACCGGTCAAGAATACTTCTACGGCACGGGTAAACGGAAGTCGGCCATCGCCAGGGTTAGGCTTATGCCAGGAACCGGAGCAATTGTGGTCAATGGCAAGTCGCTGGAAGAGGCGTTCCCCAGACAGAGCTTGCAGACAATCGCCCTTACACCGCTAAGGCTAACCAGCAATTTGGGAAAGCTCAATGCTGTCATTAAAGTGGAAGGGGGCGGCTGCAGCGGTCAAGCAGGTGCCATCAGGCACGGGATTTCTCGCGCACTGCTGCGAGTGGACGTGACCCTGCGACCAGTTCTCAAGAAGGCTGGGCTGTTAACACGTGACCCGCGGGTCAAAGAGCGGAAGAAATACGGCCTAAAGCGTGCCCGCAAGGCTCCCCAGTACACAAAACGTTAGTCATAACCCCATATGGTCTTTGTCAGATGTTTCCCAAGCAACAAAGCGCCCGGTGTCAACCGGGCGCTTTGTTGTCTCCCTAATCCTCCCTATCAGACTGCGACTTTTCTTCCATTGTGAAAAATTGCACACTTGTTGCCATGGATCTAGTCAATAAGTGTGGTAGAATACAGTAGTAAATAACTATGCTCGTGTAGTTCGATCGGGTCCCCCAGTCTGGTAGTTGTCTTCAACCGATGGGGCTCGGAGGCGAATCCACGCTTCAATGACGAAACTGGAGTTCACCGTAGGAAAACCGGGGGTTCAAATGAAGAAAGCCAGCATTCTGATCGTCGATTCCAATTCGCACGTCGTCAGGCATCTGAAAGATAGTTTCGAATGCGCAGGCTACAAAGCGGTTGCCGTGCGTGACGGTCTTTCTGCCCTCAGAGTTGTCGAGGCCATTAATCCAGATCTTGTGGTTATCGATATAGTGTTGCCCTGTTTAGGCGGGTTTGAACTCCTCCAGAGGATTCGGGAACTCTCGGATGTGCCGCTCGTAGTTCTTAGCGAACTGTCTGATGAGGCGGGCAAGGTCAAATGCTTCAATCTGGGTGCGGATGACTTCGTGACCAAGCCGTATGGCATCGATGAGGTGCTGGCTCGTGTGGCGGCTATTTTACGTAGGCGCCGCCGGCCTGAAGAGGCCGGGCGCGACAAGACGTTGGTCTGTGGCGACATATCTATAGATTTCGGTCGTCGACAGGTGAAGGTCCGCGATAGGGAGGTTAACCTTACCCCGACCGAGTTTAAGCTCTTGGGTCAGTTAATGGCAAACTCTGGCCGGGTTATGTTCCACGAGGAGCTTCTCAGCCGCGTTTGGGGGGTGAACTACAGCGATGAGGTGGAATACCTCAGGGTCTATGTGCGGTATTTGAGAACAAAGATAGAGGTTGACCCAAGCAAGCCGAAGTACATACTTTCCAAGCCCGGGGTTGGATATGCTTTTGCCCCTGGCTAAGACAATCGTCCCAATTCAGCGGAGGTTGCCGTGTCAATTGACAGTCGGTGGCAGCCGGTGAATGTCTCTCGGGGACTCCTTGGTCAAGGCTTGGAGTTTCAGCGATGCAAGACGGCACTGATCGAGGCTGGGTGGAAAATACTTTGGTCGCCAACAGTGGCAAATAGGGGGGGCAATGCAAATACTTATACGTAGGGTTCTAAAAGCGATATTGGGCCGAATCTATCTTATGCCTGTGGGTATGAGGATAGGTTTGGCCGTGGTTTCACTTGCAGTCGTCTCAATTGGGGCATTTCAGGGTAACAAGTTCTATGATTATACCCAAAATGACCCGACGTTCTGCCTTAGTTGTCACACGATGCAAGCAGCCTGGGAGAAATGGAACACCAGTGAGCACAGCAAAGTCAACTGTCACAACTGTCACCTTTCCAATCCCATGGCTGACCTGCAGCAGGTCTATGTTTATGCCTTAAACAAGCCAGACAAAGTGGAGAATCACGCCATAGTTAAGGATGCGGCCTGCGAAAAGTGCCATGAGAGCGGCGATCCCACCTGGCGACAAGTGGCATCGACGGCCGGACACAGGATTCATAACGATGAGGCCGGTATTGCCTGCACGAAGTGCCACAGTGTAACGCTGCATAGGTTCAAGCCCCCCAAGGAGCTATGCAAAGCCTGCCACGAGGACAAGAAGATATTGGTCACTCAGATGGCAGAACGATATTGTCTAGATTGCCACAACTTCCTCAGGCCGGATAGTCCCCTCCGACCTGCCCGGGAAACCTGTCTCAGTTGCCATCAGAAACTTCCGCAGACCAAGATTACCTGGCCTGAAGATGCTCCGATGAAGTTCGTTTGCAGCGACTGCCACAAGCCACACGAGAGCGCTATGCCAACTGTTGTTTGCACCAGTTGCCACAATACAGTGAAGAATCAGGGACTGCACCAGCGAACGACCCATTTGTCGGTGACTTGTCAAACGTGTCATAAGCCTCACGCATGGAAGGTTACGACGCGAGACGTTTGCGAAGCGTGCCATGCCGACAAGAAGAGCCACAATTCTGGTATTGTTTGTTCGTCATGCCACGACTACAAGAAGATATCGTAAACTTTTAGCAAGCGAAAGAAAAGGGGCGACATGTATGTCGCCCCTTTCTTATTACTACTCGACGGTAGCGCGGGCAAACATGTAGCCGATGCCAAACTTGGAGAGAACGTAGCGGGGATTGCCCGGGTCTGACTCGAGCTTGCGGCGAAGATGTCGGATATACACCCGCAGGTAACTGGTCTCCTCGCGGTAGCTTGGCCCCCACACGCTGGACAAAAGATCTTCGTGAAGCACGACCTGTCCGGCGTGTTTTACCAACTCGACCAGCAGCTTGTATTCCTTGGCACTGAGGTCGACCTCCCTACCGCGGGCGACCACCTGATGGGCCCCGAAGTCTATGCTGATGTCTCCACTTGCGAAGACGGGCACAGCGTCGTTCTCCTTGGGCCAACCCGCCCGGCGTAGGACAGCGTTTACACGGGCTAGAAGTTCATTCATGCCGAAAGGCTTGCAAATGTAGTCGTCGGCGCCGAGGTTCAGGCCTCTGACCTTGTCGCTCTCTTTATCGCCGGCGGCGAACAGAATGATGGGGGTGGTCGAATGCTCACGGATTCGTCGGAGGATCTCGTAGCCATCGATGTCCGGCATTGAGAGGTCGAGGAGGATTAGCTGCGGCTCCTCCAACGCCAGGATGGAGGACAACGAACTAACATCCATCGCCGCGGCTGCCCGGTACCCTGCGGATTCTAGTGAGTTGCGGATTGACCGGACAAGGCGAATATCAGTGTCGACGATGAGCACGCGTGCTTGTGGTAACCTGGTTGAGTTCACCTGGTCCCTCATCTCTTACCTGTTGATTGCTGAGAAGTTCATCTACGGTGCGCAGGTCGATTTGCACGAACCTGCTGGCAGCGGAGGCCATAGAGCAATAGAACGGATGGGCGCCAAACCGCCGAACTCTGCGGGCAAACCGGGGTACCCACGGAACCAGATGCCGATGAAGAAAGTTCTGCTGAAGCGCCAGCGCTGACGTCGCTCCGCCGGCGTCTTCTTTCTCCCAACAGCGAGCCTCTCTCGACGATAGGTGTGACATATATTCGAGTTCCACGCCCAAGTGGTCAGGGAGCCCGTGAAAAGAGGGGGACGGTACTATTCCAGCTTGCCGGTAGACTTCGCTGACGGCGATAGCCGGCTTGCCGTACAGATGCGCATCCGGGCCCTCCCACTCAGCGTCGTTACCGGCAATATGCATTGATTCGTAGGGATACAGATGGTACCCCGGTCCAACGAAGAGTCGCGCGTACTCGGTGGCTAGCTCATCTGCCAGAGCACCGGGGTCGAAATCCGGTAGACTTGCCATCCACTGACCGCCAACCTTGGCTAGTATGCGCAAGGTGTTTGGCTCGGAAAGTCCCAACAGAAATGAAGGGGTGGGCTCGGTCAGAAATGCCCTGGCCAGCAGCCCGTATACTGTACTACGGGCTATAGCTCCGGAGAGCACGCCTATCATGCCTTCGCTAGTTTTACTACCGTATCTTTCCATGCCTGCTGTCTACTTACGTTGTCGGTCACAATCGGCACGATCAGATTCGCATTCACGCTTATTGAACCGCTCTTCTCCCACCAGATAAGTTTGGTGTCTGGATCGGCGCTTGGAAAGCTCTTGGCCTGTGCGATGCGGCCGTACTCCCAATGTCCACCGCTGCTGGCTAGAGCAATTACTTTCGGATGAATTCCGTTGGTAAGCGCCACGCGACCTCTGATCGCTCCCAATGAGGTGCTCAGTTTCACCAGGTCGCCGCGCTCAATGCCTTGTTTCTGCGCAACATCCCGGTTGAGCCAGATTGGCATTTCGTGGGAGATTTCAGATAACCACTTGCAATTGGCGGTGCGGGACAGCGTCTGAACGTTCTGTTTGAATAAGACCAGCACGAATTCGTCATCGCCCATAGTCTGGTGTGCCTTCACCGGCTCAAAGTCGGGAAGAGCAGGCAACTGGCGGTCGCTGAACTCCCCGGACAAAACCTCGTATTTGCCGGAAGGCGTGCGGAAACCAGCCTTCTCGTAGGTCTTGTAGGCCGGTTTGGACGCTGCGTCCGTCCAAACGCCGTTCTTCTTCAGAAACTCTAAGCCGCCCGCCTTTGTTAATCCATCGAAGTTCTGTAGCACTGTGCTAATATATCCTTGGGTGGAGTAGAATTGGAAGTACTGCTCCATTCCGCCGATTCGTTTCGCCAGTTCAATCAATACATCGGTGAACTGCACCGACTCGCCCAGAGGCTTCACTACCGGCTGTCTCAAGCTGACAAAGGGAATTCGCTCGTATGACGGGAGTGACTCGACTTCCCAGCGTTCGAGGTAGATAGCGTCGGGGAGAATGATATCGGAGTAAGAAGTGCCCTCGCCCAGATACGGATCGACAGCGACGAAGAAGGGAATAAGGCGTTCGTCTCTTAGGACTTCTATCGTAAGTTGGGCGTTTGGCTGTGAGAAGGCCGGGTTATGCATATGAGTAATATACATATCAACCTTCTGGGTACCCTCTTTTATCGACATCATAAGCTTGTGGGATTGGGGCAAGGTGTCCAGTCTTGCCCCGGCAAACGTCGCCGAAAGCGGACCGGGTCTCTTTCCGGGCGGCACGGGATCGGGCTCGGCCAGATCGTATTGACTTGGCAGGCAGCATCCTCCGCGGATGTCAATGTTTCCCGTTAGCGCGTTGAGGAGATTGATCGATCTTTCTGCTTGGGTGCCGTTTGCGTGAGAGCTGGCGCCTTGCAGAGAGATAGTTGTAGCTGGCTTGGTCGTGGCGAACTCCCTGGCTATCCTGATGATATCAGCTGCCTTGATGCCGCTGTACTGTTCCGCCATCGCTGGCGTGAACTTAGCCAGGTGAGTGGTCAACTTGTCTGCTGAGTAGTTAACCCAGTTTGCAATAAACTCTTTGTCGTATAGCCCTTCTTGCATGATGATGTTGGCCATGGCGAGTGCCACGATGCCATCTGTGCCTGGCATCAAAGGAATCCACTCGTCGCTCCTGCCGGCGGTGTTGGACAAACGACAGTCCAGCGTGACCAACTTCGCCCCGGCCATTCGCCCATCCACGATCCGCTGGACAAAGCTGTTGTGCATGGTGTGCGATTCGTAGGGATTGCAGCCGAAATTGAGGATGTATTTCGTATTAGCGACATCGTTCAAATCGAACTCCGTCCCCATCGCTACTCTCAGACCGATCTTTTTGCTTCCTAAACTGGGGAAAGGTTCGTCGAAAAGGCTGGTAGAGCCATAAGCACGGAAGAAGCGCGACATAAAACCGGCGCTTCGATCGACGCTCGATTGGAAGACCACTTCCTTTTGCCTGCCAGCCGACCGCAGGTCTTTCATCCGGCCGGCGATCTCAGTGTAGGCTTCTTCCCAGCTTATTCGCTTCCACTTACCTTCGCCCCTGGCTCCTGTTCGTCGCATCGGATACAGGATGCGGTCCGGGTCGTAGAGTTGGTTGATGCCGGCCAGACCCTTGGAGCAGAGCCTGCCTCGACTGTTGGGATGTTTCGGGTTGCCCTCTATCTTAACCAAACGACCATCTTCGACAAAGCCCAGAATACCACAGCCAGCCGGGCACTGCAAACAGGTACTTGGAATGGCCGTCCTCAAGACACCCGATGTGCGTGAGACGCTTCGCCCACCCTTATCCAGTTCCCCAGCATCGACTAAGGCGGTCAAGCCTCGTTCCATGGCGAGCAGTGACGCTGTGGCTGCGCCAAGCTTCAGGAAATCTCTTCTTGTTATGGATGACATGTCAAGCTCCCTTGATTCTATTAGCTCATTGGGATGAATTGTCCACCGACGACGAGAACGTAGCGCATAGCGAACACACCTGCCAAGACGAACAGTGAAACGATGGCCAGCACCGGCAGCGACCTACCTGTTTTCGGGAAGAATATGAGCGCAACCGGCAGAAGACCGCCAAGAAATACCTCGACTCCCAGGAAAAGAATGGCGAAGTAAGTCGGGCCAAACCGGATAAGGTTGACCACGGCGAATGCATCCTCGGTGTGCCGTGTCATAACGAGAGCATCACTGAACACGAGAAACAGATCAAGTATAATGAACCCGGCCATCATCTTCCCCAGGGTAATCAGTACATTCCGGTCCAGCAGCTTCTTTGCCGGGTCCGTCTTCTTCATGAAGAACCAGTGCCTAATCGCCCCGATGACGATCACAAGGGCGATACCCGACACCATGGCCGATATAAGGAAGAGAATAGGCATCATCGGTGTATTCCACAGAACCCGGGCCTTGCCGAGCGCAAGAATGAAGCCAGTGTAGCCATGCACCGAAATAGCAAGAGGAATCCCGATCATTCCCATACGTTTGGACCATTTGGAATTGCCTTTAAAGACAAAGTAGGCATAGACGAGGCACTCCATTGGATAGATCGTCAGCAGAAAAGTGCCCCAGGTCATCGCCGAGCTAAAATTGGTATAGACGAACAAGTGCCAGAAGCGAGCTGGCTGCTCGAGATCAACAATTAGATTAACGGGGGCAAGGATGAGAAGCGCCGGAGCCAACACCGCCCCAATCTTCCCCAGTGGCTTGAAGTCAGTCCGTCCGAACATGGTCGCGATCACCGAGATCACGAACGAGCCAGCACTAAGGCCGGTGAGATAGAAATAAAAAGCGATTAGAACGCCAAAGGCCATCTCGTGGTGAACGTTGTAGGTGACAATTATATCCATACTCTATTCCTCCAGTTTCGCCTGTTCCTTGGTTCGTTCCCAGATCTCGTAGGGTGTGCCGATGAGTGGGTCCATCGCCGATTCGTCGCCGCCGATGTAGAAGACATGGGGGTTGGTCGCCATCTCCCGCTTTAGAACCCGCACCGGCTGAGTAGAAAGGAGCCTGGAAAGATCGCTTTGAGGGTCCAGAATGTTGCCAAACGTCATCGCCCTGGCGGGACAAGTGTTGACACAGGCGGGCTCCAATCCGGCGTCTAACCGGTGATAGCACCAGTTGCATTTTTGGACAAATTTCTTCAGCGGGTGCACGTATCGCACGGTGTAGGGACACGAGGCCATACAGTAGCGGCAACCGATACACCTGTGCTCGTCCTGCATGACGATTCCATCTTCTCTTTGGTAGGTGGCCTGTGTGGGA
>JAUSEJ010000898.1 GCA_030650265.1 Dehalococcoidia bacterium
CAGAGAACCTGCTCGACACTCTCCACCCGGTAATCATATTCGACGCGCTGGACGATGGTCGGCGGGATCTGGCGGGGAACCACTAGCCGGTCGTCGACACCATTCGCCAACCGGTGCGCTAGTCTTCCCTCCTCCTCAAATTGAAAAATTACTTCATTGGCCGGCAGTGAGGCAAAATGGCCGGCGGTGTTGACGCCAAAGCGATGGAGGCGGAGATTCATCTTTTCGGAGCAGGGTAGAATAGATACCGGCAGTGGGGCGAGAAACTCTTTTTCACCTCCTGGCGCTATCAATACAGGCTCGCCCGGCGAGGCGTAGAGAGCGCCTACCCGGGCCGCAAACTTGTTGCCGGCGAGGCCGATTCGGGGAGCGATGGCGGAGCAGGCCTCTACCGATCGAGCTATCTTCTGCGCCAGCGTCTTATCGTCGCCGTGCAGCCCCTCCATGCCGCTCACCTCCAGATAGACAAGACCCGGGGACTCATCTTCGACGTAGGGGCTGAAGACCTCCAGGACGTCCAGCACGTCCGAGAAGGCTTTCTGGTACCTGTCTTCATTTAGGGGGAGAAAGAAGGCAAGCGGGCAAAGCTCGTGAGCCTGGCGTAGGGGCATACCCTGCTTAACGCCCCACCCGGCGGCGAGGAGGGAGAAGTCGTATACGGGCTTGCGCTCATGCGGCAAACCACCGATGACGATCGGCCTACCGGCGAGAGCGTTATCTTCCCGTTCCTCGACGGCTGCGGCAAAATGATCGATATAGACGCAGGCGATCTTCACTTTCCAGTACCTCTTTAGTTACCCTGTCTGAACCGCAGATTACGCCGATTGCGCATATTGCGCGGATTGGTTCCGTTCGATCGACGATGAATATACCTCCAGGAGACTGAAGCTTTAGCTGGAAAAGTATGCGCCCCTCCAACTAAGGCCAAACTTAACTAACAGGACTTACGCGTTGGGGTTTAGACGACTGCGCTTGAGCCACCGGGGCCCCTCCGACCTGGGGCTTGCATTTCCGATGCCTCCACCGAAACCTAAGTGCATAATCTACTCAAAGTATATAGAACAGATGTTCTAAAGTCAAGGGGCCATGGCTATATCTGTACCTTATGGACGGTCCACCAATGTGATATAATGATCCCATAGAAACTTCCACAAGAGGAATCGAAATGTCTACCGCAGTCGTACGAACGCACATCGTAATATCAAAGGAACTTGTCGAATCCGTCGACGCGATAGTCGGCCGTCGCGAGAGGAGCAGATTCTTTACCGCGGCGGTGGAGGAGAAGCTAGCTAGATTGAAGCTAATTCACGCGGCCAACAAGGCGGTAGGATCGCTAGCTAATGTTGACATACCCGGATGGGAGACAAGCGCATCTGCTGCTGAATGGATACGTGCTTCTCGAAGAGCGGACGGGGCACAGTTGCGCCATATGCGGGAGGAATAATGGCTGCACCCCAGGAAATCCTCGATCTGGTCGAACGCTTCGACCGAAACCGGGAGGCCTATCAGTCGGGCCAGTATAAGGAAACCCAGGTTCGCCTCGAATTCATCGATCCGTTCTTCAAGGCTTTAGGTTGGGATGTACACAACGAGCGGGGCTATGCCGAGGCCTACAAGGACGTGGTGCACGAGGATATGGTCAAGATCGGTGGAGCGACCAACGCTCCCGACTACTGCTTCCGGATCGGCGGCACGCGCAAGTTCTTCCTCGAAGCGAAAAAGCCCTCGGTCAACATCAGGGACGACATCAGCGCCGCCTTCCAACTCAGGCGCTACGCCTGGTCGGCCAAGCTCCCGCTGAGCATCCTCTCCGACTTTCACGAGTTCGCGGTCTACGACTCTCGTATCAAGCCCGACAAAACGGATAAGGCCTCGGTAGCCCGTATCTTCTACCTTGGTTATACCGATTTCGCCCGGAGATGGGACGAGATCGCCGCAATCTTTAGCCGCGACGCTATTCTTATGGGTTCTTTTGACAAGTACGCCGAATCGAGCAAAGCGAAGAGAGGCACGGCACAGGTCGACGACGCTTTCCTGAAGGAAATCGAAGCCTGGCGGGAAAGCCTCGCCCACAATCTGGCTCTGCGTAACTCCGGTCTTGCCCGGCGCGATCTGAACTTTGCCGTCCAGCGCACCATAGATCGCCTGATCTTTCTCCGCATTTGTGAGGACCGGGGCATCGAGGAGTACGGCCGGCTGATGGCCCTCCAGAATGGCGCTCATGTATATGAGCGCCTGTGCCAGCTTTTCCGGCTGGCTGATGAGCGATATAACTCCGGCCTCTTTCATTTCCAACGGGAAAAGGGTCGCGCCGAGGACCTCGACGATCTGACGCTCAATCTGACCATCGATGATAAGCCCCTCAAGGAGATCATCAAGAGCATATACTATCCGGACAGCCCCTACGAGTTCTCCGTCCTTCCGGCTGACATCCTGGGCCAGGTTTATGAGCAGTTTCTCGGCAAGGTGATCCGTCTTACGGCTGGCCATCGCGCCATCGTCGAGGACAAGCCCGAAGTGAAGAAAGCCGGCGGCGTCTACTATACCCCCACCTATATCGTAGACTACATCGTCAAGCATACCGTCGGTAAGATGTTGGATGGCAAGAAGCCGAGACAAACGTCGAACCTCAGGATCCTCGATCCTGCCTGTGGCTCCGGCTCATTTCTCATTGGCGCTTATCAGTACTTGCTCGACTGGCATCGCGACCAGTACGTGGCCGAGGGGCCGCAGAGACACGTCAAGGATCTCTACCAGGGTCCCGGCGGCGACTGGCGGCTGACCACTGCCGAGCGAAAACGGATCCTGCTCAACAACATCTACGGCGTCGATATCGATCCCCAGGCCGTGGAAACCACCAAGCTATCGCTTCTGCTCAAAGTGCTGGAGGGGGAATCGGGCGAAAGCATCGGCAAGACCCTACGCATGATCCACGAGCGAGCCCTGCCCGACCTTGGCGACAACATCAAGTGCGGCAACTCCCTCATCGGCCCCGATTTCTACGACGGCCAGCAGGCCAGTTTCCTCGACGAGGAGGAGCGCTACAGCATCAATGTGTTTCATTGGCGGACGGAGTTCCCGAAGATAATGAAATCAGGCGGCTTCGACGCTGTAATTGGCAATCCGCCGTACGGATTTCATCAAATCCACAGCGACGCGGTGAAGCCTTACCTCAAGTCTCACTACGAATCTAGTCAGGGGAGCTTTGAACATTACTTCCTATTCTACGAGGCGTCTCTAAGACTGCTTCGTGCGAAGGGACTTCACGGTTTTATTACTCCGGTGACATGGCTAACTATCCCAAGCGCGGCGGGTCTGAGAAAATTCGTTCTGGCAAACAATGCAATTATATCGCTTGTGTGGCTACCCG
>JAUSEJ010000907.1 GCA_030650265.1 Dehalococcoidia bacterium
CAGGAAACTGGCGAGCGTAGTTGCCGATATCAGCCAGCGTGCCGAAATCAATCGCATGCTCGGCGTCGCCCTCGAGGCCTTCGGCCGGGTCGATATCTTGATCAACAACGCCGGCATCTTTACGAGGCAACCTATCCTGGAGATGACCGATGAAGCGTGGGACGGCGTCATAGCGGTGAACTTGAAGGGCGCCTTCCTGTGCTCGCAAGTGATTGGCAAACAGATGGTGGCTCAGAGACAGGGTGGCAAGATCCTAAATATGTCATCGCGTGCCGGGTTGATGGCAGCAAATGACGATCTCATTGCCTACGCGACCACCAAGGCGGGACTGATCCACATGACGCGGGTGTTTGCCAGGGCGCTGGCCCCGCACAAAATTCGAGTCAATGCCCTGGCGCCCGTGCACACGGATACCGGTAAGCAGAGTACTACTTCCAAGACAACGGTAGCGAACATCCCGCTGGGCCGCTTTGGTCTGATCGACGATGTTGCCCTTGCGGCGCTCTTCCTCGTGAGCGATATGTCCGACTTTATCACGGGCATCACGATACCGATCGATGGAGGGGCGGTCTACGCGGTGTAGCTATCGAACACCATTCAGCAGGGAAACCGAACAACCCCCGCAGGGAGGGCGCCGACTTGGAGCGCAGCCGAAAACCCTCTTTCGAAATGGCGGTGGGTAATCCCATTAGTTTCTGGGCACTATGTGGGGGAACCTAACAGTTCATGTGCCTCCCTAGCATGCCAAGTGGGGACATATTTCATGGGTCTCGTCTTAATGCCGCCTTTTCATTGATCTAATTCCGACCTTCTGGTAGAATAAGCCCGTGGACATCGCCGCCCAGCCGATGACGGTTCAGCGGCGAATTAGAGTCAAAGACGACCTCAGAAGTCCTTTGGGCCAGCCATGGGTCAAGGACGACCCCCTGGAAGCTTCCCATTTCAAACCTAACGGAGTCAAAGACGACCCCAAAGAGTCCACGGCTCAGCTCACCCAGGAGGTGGTCGGGGATGAACAGACGCGCAGGATTTGGCGACACTGCCGCAAGGCCGCAGAGACCCTCACGCTTGGGAAGATCGTCGCCTTTCGTCGGTCGGGATGAGGAAATGCGCCGCCTCACCGCTGCATTGACCCTCGCCGCCGAAGCGGAAGGGAGCACTATCTTCCTAACCGGCCAACCTGGAATCGGCAAGACCCGTCTGGCCCGCGAGGCTCTCGCCCTAGCGAAGGCCCAGGGCCTCACAGTACTTGAAGGACGCGCGTTTCCTCTTCAGGCCGGCCTTGCCTACGCCCCATTTATCGACGCCCTCGGTCCGCTGTTGCGTTGTTCCGACAGCGCCCATTTAGATTCCTTGGTTGGCGGCTTGCCAAGCCTCGGGCGAATTTTCGAGGGACTGCCAGTTCCGGTTCCGTCCTTTTCAGAAGGACTGGGAGACCCTGCCGTCGAGAAAACTCGCCTCTTCGAAGCAGTATCGCGCCTTCTCGAACGTCTCACCAGGGATGCTCCCGTCGCTTTTCTTGTAGACGACCTGGACCGGGCCGACACTGCTTCCGTCGAGTTGTTTGCTTACATCGCCAGGGGCATCTCCGACCAACGAGTCCTATTGCTCGCAACCTATTGTTCCGATGCGACGGCTGCTTCATCCGGCCTGAGGACCTTAACGTTCGAGATGAAACGAAGTGGGCTCGCGCAAGAGATCGTTGTTGCCCGTCTTAGGTCGGACTTGGTTGACAAGCTAGCTCGAGGAATTCTTGGCGGAGAGGCGCCAAGCGAGCTCCTCACTCTTCTTGACGGTCGTGCCGCTGGAACCCCGTTTTTCGTCGAAACTCTCATTACTGGCCTCATCGACTGCGGCAATCTTACGAGCACGCCGCATGGCTGGGTTCTCAATGCAAAAGAGGCAAACACCATCCCGCCAAGCGTGCGTGATCTCATCCTCGAACGACTGGAGCGCCTTGCAGCCACAGATCGGCGTGTCCTAGACTTGATTGCGGTTATGGGACGCACTACTTCTCATGCCGTCCTTCGGGCTGCCAGTCGTTTGGAGGAGGACCCCCTGGCTGAAAGTCTGAGGCGACTACGGATAGCGGGATTGGTGGCCAAAACGACGGAAGGTTCGGACGTGGCCTACGGGATCAGTCACCCGTTAGTTCAGGAAGTGGCGTACGCCGAGCTACCAGAGACGACCCGTCGCCGTGCCCACATGGCGATAGTCGAAGCACTCGAATCGTTCCCCGATGGACGACTAGACGACGTGAACCGGCTGGCCCGCCACTACCATGGCGCCGGCTTTGAAGCCGACCCTGGCCGAGCGCTGTCCACTCTGGTAGCGGCAGGCGATAGAGCGCTTGCGGTTTACGCCAACGAGGAGGCCGTGCGTCACTACGCGGCTGCTCTGGCGATGCTCCGAGAGGGTGGAGGGTCGATGGGACTACCTCTCCACCCTCCACCCTCCACCCTAGCAAAGGTGCTGGAACGGCTGGGCGAGGCTTATGAGCGAACTGGCAAGCGTACAGCAGCAATAGAACTGTGGACCAAGGCGCTAGGTCTGCTTTCGGTGGAACAAGAACCGGCCGATCCTTCCACTGATAGAACCGTCGCCATCGCACGACTTCGCCGCCGATTAGCCCTGGCAGAGTTCGAGCGGGGCCAGTTCGACGTGGCCAAAGCACATCTCAGTGCAGGCCGGGTGCTTCTAACGGACGGAACGGTCCTCCACAGCAATGATGAGCCTTGCCAAGAGCTAGCAGAGCTGCTCTTCACCCGCTTTCAGATACTCAGCCGTCTGCAAGATGTAACAGGCATGGTAGAGACAGCGGCGGAACTGCTACTTACAGCCCAGCGATTGGGATCACCGCGAGCGGAGGCTCAGGCTCACATAGTTGCCTCAATCTCATGCCTATGGCAGCATGATGCAGCACGGGCTCGCGAACATGCCAGCCACGCTTTGATGATAGGCGAATCATTCTCGGAAGGACAAGACCTCGCCATTTGTTGTCGCGCCCACGAGGCGCTGGTGTTTCTCGGCATGTACGTGGGTGATCATCGGTTCGTACGTCACCATGGGGAACAGGGCCTAGCCATCGCTCAGCGACTAGGCGCTCCGTCCTCTGAGGTTGTTCTTCGCCTGCGTTTAGCATACGCCTATTTCCTGTCAGGAGCTTGGGA
>JAUSEJ010000911.1 GCA_030650265.1 Dehalococcoidia bacterium
TCCACCCGGTATGCCGGCCGGTCGATAGAGAAGAAGCTATGTCCGGCATTTTCATAACTATGGAATTCGTAGGTCTTGCCAAAGCGTTTCAGTTCCTCTTCAATCTGCCTGACGTCCTCCTGCGTCGGATTGCGATCCTCGACGCCGAACAGCCCTAGCAGAGGGCAGCCGATATTGGCAGTCAAATCGATAGGAGCAACAGGCTGATTTACGCTCAAACGATCTGGAGGCATTATCACGCTTCCGCCGTAGCAGTTCACCGCCGCGCTCAGGTCGGGAATATTGCAAGCCGATAGGTAGACCTGTCTGCCGCCGGAGCAGTAGCCGATGACGCCGATCTTCCCGTTGCAGGAGGTCAGGGAGCGCATATAGTCCATCGCTCCCCGCACGTCGCCCATACAGCGTGCGTCAGGAACGCCACCGGCAGCGCGGCTCGCCAGGGCAGCCGCCGCGGGATCCGTGGGATTCTCTCGATAATGGAGATTCGGGCAAAGGGCGATAAATCCGTGATAAGCGAACTTGCGACAGATCTCTTTGGAGGACTCGTCGTATCCCGGGGCATGATGGATGACCACAACACCGCCGAAAGGTCCGGGGCCCAGGGGTCTGGCCAGATAGCCGGCGATCCTGTCCCCCTTATCTCCTCGTAACAGAATAGACTCCGCGATCATTCCTTCGTACATAGCAGGGCGCTCTCCTCGTCTGGTGAACCGGCCGTTCCATCGCTGCTTTAGGTCTCGACGTGAATTATAGCCCCCATGCGGACGACAGTCAAGCCACTTTTTGCCAAGTCGCTCACCAGATCCGCCAGCTAAAAAGAGCCGGACAGCAGTGGCTGGCTCGACCTGCTTGAAGTGTGGCTGTCGCGCTAAAACGGCGACTCCCGGGCAAAGTGGACTGGAGACAGGGGAAAAGGCTATACTCATTTTGCGTCTTCCGCGTTGTCTGGCCAAAACCACGTTGCTATAGGAGACCATAAGGTGCAAGTAGCACTGTTCTCAAGAACGCCGTCCTCACGCCTGCCAGTGAACGGCAAACCACCGGCCGTGCCAGCGTCCCGACACGGCAACGCCCGTGATCTGCCTGGCGTCCCTGGCTGTCAGGAGGCCGTGAACAACCAGCCGGGTTCCCAACCGGTGATCAACCGGGTTTTCCTGCCTGCCCTGCTGACCGCAGCAGTCGCCCTCCTGATCGCGGTTTCCGCCTGTACCGGCCCTGCTACTCAGTCTCCTTCGTCCCCGCCAGCCAAAATAACGTCGAGCCTGGACGGGGCAGAGATGAACTTCATTCCGGCTGGTGAATTCACTATGGGAGCCGACGATCAGCACTACGATCAGATGCCTCTCCACAAGACTACTAGCGCTTCCTATTATCTGGACACGTACGAGGTAACCAACGCTCAGTACAAGAAGTTCGTGGACGCCACCGGCCGTCCCGTTCCTCATTCCGACCAGTCCTTCGCCACAGCCTACAACTGGGTTAACAAAACATATCCCGAAGGCAAGGCCAGCTATCCTGTGGTATTAGTCTCGTGGTACGACGCCGACGCCTACGCAAAGTGGGCAGGCAAGAGGCTACCGACGGAGATCGAATGGGAGAAGGCAGCGCGCGGTACCGACGGGCGCCTCTACCCCTGGGGAAACGATCCGGACGCTTCTCGCAATAACACATGGGAGCAAGGGCCGGGACACACCATGCCAGTGGGAAGCTATCCAGAGGGCGCCAGCTTTTACGGCTTGATGGACATGGGCGGCAACGTTTGGGAATGGACCGGCGACTGGTTTGAACGGTACCCTGGAAACGACTGGCCCAGCGACAAATACGGACCGAAGTACAAGGTCGCGCGGGGAAGCTCGTGGGGGAACGTTATGAAATACGTCCGCACTTCCAATCGTTTCTGGCTGGAGCCCGAGACCATGAACACCCTAATCGGCTTCCGCACCGCCAGAAATGCAGACTGAGAAACTTCGGACTGCCGCCCATTGACATGGCTTGTTTGACAGAGCCTGCTGCGTTTGCTAGACTTCGATAGTGAACACATAATGACATAGGCGACCCTGCGGATCAACCCGCAGGCTAATAGTCCTTCCTTGAAGGACCAGCTAGAAGCAGGCTGAGACCCTTGAAGACGCGGTCCCAGTGCGCTTCAGCGTACTTGAGATATCAGCCTATGGTGTTAGCCTATGGCTGTTCCCGCGGGGTCTTCAGATCATATATGCAGCAGATACGACAGATGCAGCAAGGAGACTCGGATGACCACTGTCCCGCTTGTCACTAAGGAAACCCCG
>JAUSEJ010000922.1 GCA_030650265.1 Dehalococcoidia bacterium
AGCAACGTCGCTGTATGGTTGCCATACCCGAAGCCCGTGCTGCCAGTCCAAGCGAACATGACCCAGTCGTTGACCGACGCAGAGCCGGTGAACAAGGCGTCGGCCAACGGTTCGTCTTCGGCTGGCAGGGCCGAACTTACTGTCTGCCATCCCACCGCTGGGTTGATATCCCGCAACAAGAAGTCAAACAGGGCAATGCCGGAAAGAATGCCGGCTACGGCCAGCAGTCGTGGCACTATCGTTATCGCTCTCATGACAGAACCCAACTTTCAAACAACTGTAAACAAGCAAAGGCGCCCATCTTTTGATGGCTCTGTACAGCTTCTCCACTCTTATCCACCGCATCAGCCAAGCCGCAAGAGGCTGAGGACTGCTAACCTATTCACATCATAGCACTTGCAAACTGGATGTCAAGGGGGGCATTTGGCGCTTTGGCGCTGGCCTTTGGCGCCGTATTATCGTTTGTATAAGCAGCTTGATATTGACCATAACATCTTCGATTTGCTGATCGCTTATCTTTCCGGCGGAAAACGGCGACACGCGCCCGGCGCGGCTGGCCAATCAGCTTTGGAGATTGAAAAAGGGGTGGCCGATGTCATCGACACAGCGCCTATAGTCGCTAGTCTGACGATGCCATCGTCGGGGTGCCTATTGATCGAACGCCGCAAGTCTTCGTCTTGGACCCAAGGTCACCGGACCGACCGGCGCGCCTCGCCGCCGTACCAGACGACGACTCGAGCCTGAAGCCAACCAGCCACATCCGCTGAACCTCTTCAAAGCCCATCTTATCGTAGAGATCAAGGGCTGGCAGGTTATCGGCAAATACCATCAGGTAAACCCGTTCGGTCAGGCCTTTTAGCTCCTCTACCACAGCGGCGACACAAGCCTCGGCCAGGCCTCTGCGCCGGAAATCAGGATGGACCGCCACATTGCCGATCTCGGCCAGCCAGGGCGTCACCCAATGCACGCCGGCAGCCGCGACAAGCCGGGAACCTTCGTAAACGCCCCGATACGGCCCACGAAGCACATCCTCAGCCCGCCAAGTTTCGGGCGGCACCAGTTCGTAGAGGGCATTGAGATCCACAAGGTTTTCTGCCGAAAGAGGCACAACCCCGGCAAGCCTGTGATCTCTGCTCTCGTAGCTGAAGCCATGGAGCGCCACCTTCATCTGCACTTCCTCTCTGACGCACTCGACGTGAACCACACTTGTTAGTAGACTCATGGTCCTTTCGCTACCCAGGCACCACATGAACCCGTCTCGCGCCCTGGGACACCGGGAGGCCGCCATTACAAGCATCCGCCGCAGAAGATCGCCGTCATCGCACCAGACGGCCATGACAGGGGTAAGGCAGTTCGAAGCCATGGCTACCAGGCCGCGCAGGCCGTTCTCATCGCGGGCGTAGACAAACCATGAATCGCCTTTGAACTCCGTCAGATAGGCGATCAGTGGCGCGTTGGCAAAAGGGTCCAGCAACATAATGTCGAGAGCTTCGCCGATCTGACCCTCTTCCAAGAAGCCCAGTTTCATCCCCAAGAGCCTCCCCGTCAGGTACGGTCCAACCATACCCAGTTATGGCCCGCCTGTCAAGTTTGACCAGCCTTCACTGCAGCGACTTGACCCAGCCAATCAAAATATCGGACCAAAGGTCTTGCATAATGTACCACCATATGTTATACTAGTGAAAGGAAGGATGGTATAATTCATGGGAAGCGTCAAGACTGCGGTTTCAATGCAGCGCTCGCTGTTCGAACAAGTTGAGCAACTGGCCCACGTGCTCAACACGTCCAGAAGCCACCTTGTATCGATGGCACTTGAGGAATACATTCGTCGTCGCGAGGGCAGGGAACTGCTTGAAAGAATCAACGCGGCTCTGGTAGAAGGACCAACTCCTTCAGAGCAACATCTCCTAGACAAGATGCGACTGAGACATCGAACAATTGTGGAGGGCGAATGGTAATCGATCAGGGCGATATCTACTGGATCGATCTCGAAGAGCCTTTGGGCTCTGAGCCAGGATATCGCCATCCACATGTCGTTATCCAGAACAACGCCTTCAATCGCAGCCGCATCAACACCGTGGTCGTCTGCCCCCTAACCTCCAACCTCAAGCGCGCCA
>JAUSEJ010000704.1 GCA_030650265.1 Dehalococcoidia bacterium
TGCGGGAGCAAGGTCAAGAGGGTTACTTTGGCCGGGCCATGGTCAACATCGCCTTCGACCTGCCCACAATCTATGGTCACGATTCGGATGATCCCGTGGCCGAAGGAGAGGTGGGAAAGTGTGGGGTGGCCATCGATTCCCTTTTAGATATGGAGGCCCTTCTCGACGGCTTTGACTTGCAGCAGACCTTCACCAGCATGGTGATAACCGGTCCATCCATCGCCCTGCTCGCAATGTACATCGATTGCGCCGAGCGCCACGGGGAGCCGATTGAGAAGCTTTCGGGGGTCATGCAGAACGATCCCTTAAAAGCCTACATTGCCTCCAAGTTCTACGTCTTTCCTCCTCGCAAGGCCGTGCGGATTATTACCGACATGCTGAACTTTGCCACCGGGAAGATGCCGTCATGGAACACAATGGGCATCAGCGGCTATCACATGCGTGAAGCGGGAGCCACACCGGTGCAGGAGTTGGCCTTCACCCTGGCCAATGCCGTGGCCTACGTAGAGGCCGCAATTAGCATCGGGCTGGGCGTGGATGATTTCGCCCCGCGCTTATCCTTCTTCTTGGAGGTTGGCAGCAGTTTTTTCGAAGAGATCGCGAAGCTTAGGGCGGCAAGAAGAATGTGGGCTCGCTTGATGAAGGAAAAGTATGGAGCGAAGAACCCGCGATCCCTGATGATGCGCTACCACGTACAGACGGCTGGCTCGTCTCTAACGGCCCAGCAACCCGAGAACAACATTATCAGAACCACGGTACAGGCCCTCGCCGCCGTACTGGGTGGTACACAGTCGCTCCATGCCAACTCGATGGACGAGGCCCTGGGCCTTCCGTCGGAGAAGGCGGTGACTATCGCCCTGAGAACACAGCAGATTCTGGCCCACGAAACCGGCGTGGCAGACACCGCCGATCCCCTTGCTGGTTCCTATTACGTCGAATCTCTGACCAACGAAATTGAAGCGCAGGCGACTGCGTATCTGGAGCAAATCATGGCCAGAGGTGAAGGCAGCATGCTGGAAGGGGTGCTGAGAGGCATAGAATCGGGCTACTTCCAGCAGCAGTTGGCCGATGCCGCCTCCAAGCATCAAAAAGAAGTGGAAAGCGGCACGAGGACGGTGGTGGGAGTCAACAAATTCGTCAGCGACGAACCGGTCAGCGTCGAACTCTTCGGCCAAGACCCGTCAGTGGCGGCAAGGCAAATAGCCAAGCTAAAGAAGCTGCGAGCGGAAAGGGACAACGCCGGAGTAGCTGCTGCCCTAAGTAGATTGCGGCAAGCGGCGCAAGGCAGCGAGAATTTGGTTCCGGTCACCGTGGAGGCCGTCAAAGCCTATGCCACGCTGGGAGAAATTATCGGTGTCCTGAAGAATGTGCTGGGAGAGTATCAAGAGGTGTGCCTCTATTAAGCGAAATTACCAATTAGATTACTCAGTATTGGGGAAGACACCACGGCACGCCCGTGGTATTATTTAGAAAGGCAACCAGCACGACGAGGAGGTAGGGCAATGTCCCGCATCGACGATCTACAGAAGAGCTACCCGACTATACCCCGCGAGATTATCATCAAATGGGAGATCCTAAACCGTGGCGTGGCCGACACCGACGACCTTGACAAGGTAAGCGAGTGGGCGCCCGCCGGCGGAAGTTACCAAACCTACGACCATGACCTGACCTTGAAACAAGTACTGGAGAAGAGGCCGTGGCGAGCCAAGGGTGACATGCTACTCCGTCCCGGCAATGTCTTCATGAATAGGGGCATGAGCGTAACTCTACAGAGGAACTCCAAGAGCCCGTATGAAGTCAGGGAAGAAAGTAATGGTCAGTTGGCCTTTTATCAGGGCGACGAGAAGGTCCAGGATGTCTACTATGTTCCCCGCCGGAAAGGGACAAACAACGAGCTTGTAACAAGCAAGGGGACGCGAGTATCCAGCGTCGTCACTACCAATCGCTGCTGCTTCTTCATATTCCCCGTGCGCTACTGCGAGTACTTCGCCACAGGCGATGAGTGCAAGTTCTGCAACTTCAACTCGACGCAGGAGGACTCCCGCTCCGTTGGTCTTGGCCGCTCGGTGACGGTTAACCTTCAAGACACCATCGAGGCCTACCAACTCCTCGGCGCCCAGACGCGCTACGTGGAAGGCCGCTTCGAGATGGGTGGCTTCACCGATTCCGAGAAGGAGTCGAAAATCCATCTCGAATTTGTGGAGAAGAT
>JAUSEJ010000930.1 GCA_030650265.1 Dehalococcoidia bacterium
GCCCAAAAACCAAGTCATGGCATCGTTTGGCGACCGTGCCAGGTTGATTGGTTACGATCTGCCAGCAAACGCTGCGGGCGGTTTGCCTGTCAGGGTTTCCCCGAAGGTGAATAGTAAACTGGGTGTGACTCTTTACTGGGAGGGGTCAAAGTCGATGAAAGAGGACTACTCCGTCTTGGTGCAGTTGCTCGATTCTTCGGGCAAGCTGGCTTCTCAAGTCGATGGGCAACCGGCAGGGGGAGCATTCCCGACGTCGTTCTGGGATGATGGCGACTTGGTAACAGACTTTCACGAGTTGCCTTTACCCAATACCCTTGCAGCGGGCCAATGCAAACGGGTCGCCGGGTTGTATATCCTCAGAACTGGCGAGCGGTTGAGAACTGAGGCAGGCGCCGACTCTATCGAGTTGGGAACGATTACCGTCGAATAGGTGGCTCTATTAATGTGCGGAGAAGGGCACGAATGGGTGTAGCAGCCATCCATTTCTTTTCTGAAGGCTGATTGCTGAAAGCTACTCGAGGTTCTCGATGGGCACCGGTTCAATGGGGTCGGCGAGGGCAAATCCGAAGATCTTTGAATAGAAGTACAGCTCGCCATCGAGGGCACGTTTGATATTTGCCGACTTTCGGAATCCGTGGCCTTCTCCGGCGAACGTGACATAAGCGAAGGGCAAACCCCTGCTTCGCAGGGCCTCAACCATCATCTCTGCCTGGTTGGGCGGGACGATCCTGTCGTCGAGACCCTGGAAGAGAATGACCGGACAGGAGAGCCTATCGGTAGAATGGATCGGCGAACGGGCCAGGTAGATGTCTCGCCTCCCGGGATAGGGGCCTACAAGCCGGTCCAGGTAACGTGACTCGAACTTGTGGGTGTCGAGGGCCAGCGCCTCTAGATCGCCGACGCCGTAGTGACTAGCGCCTGCCTTGAAGGTCTGGCGGAAGGTGAGCGCCGCCAGTGTAGTGAAGCCGCCAGCGCTGCCTCCCGAGATCATCAACCGGTCGCCATCTACAAGCCCCTGTTCGACGAGGAATTTGGCGCCGTTCACACAGTCGTCGACGTCGACAATCCCCCATTGTCCGTCGAGCCGTCGCCGGTAGTCCCGCCCATAGCCGGTGCTCCCGCCGTAGTTAACGTTGAGAACGGCTATACCCCGGCTCGTCCAGTACTGAGTCTGGAGGCTCAGCGCCGTAGACGCCGCCGAGGTGGGGCCACCGTGGCTTTTCACGAGCAAAGGTGGAAGCTCTCCAGGTGGCGCCGCAAAGTCACGATTTCGCGGTGGGTAGAAGAAGGCGTGAGCAGTAAGCCCATTTTCGGTGGGAAACTCGATGTGCAGGGGACTGGAGATATATTCCGATTCGACAGCTACCTCAACCGAACGCCGCAGCACCTGCGCTTCCTCCGTGTCGAGATCGATCTGAACAATGGCCGCTGCTCCGGTAAATGAACCGGCGTGGAGAATCAGACTTCTGCCAGCCGCCTTGATGTATTGAATTTCGGTGTACGTTGTTTCGATGGGGGAGAGCCTACCCGTTTTCGTGTCCAGACGCTCAACTTGCCACAACCCCTGTCTGCCAATAGCGCAAAGAATCTTGTCAGTCGACTCGAAGGCATAGGTTGACAGACCAAACACCCACTGGGGAACGCCCATTTCGGCTTCCAGCTCAAGGTCAGCCTCGACCAGCCCATTCTTCCAGCGGTAGAGGTTCCACCAACCATTCCGGTCCGA
>JAUSEJ010000947.1 GCA_030650265.1 Dehalococcoidia bacterium
GAAGAGTCTCCGGTCGCAAGACATCGCCCTGGGCAACCTCCACCTGGCCGGCCCACGATCGTCCCTGAAGTCGACCGGGGTCGCGCACGAGAACACGCACACGGTATCCTGCTTCCAGAAGGCGAGGCACAAGCCTGCCTCCGACATAGCCGGTAGCACCCGTAACGAGAATCAGAATCTGTTTGTTCATATGTATATTATCCTATGAGAGACAGTGGTTTGGCAATACCGTTTCTTACTATGTCGTCCGGCGTTGCACTATCATTTTCGCTGTGCTATACTGCGACCGTGCCACGGCTGGAATTTGATCGTCATGTCATGCCTCCACCTATGTTCCGACTGCCAGCGCCTGGTAGCTGTTCCAGTACCGTCCCTTGGAAAAGATCAGCAAGCAGCTTCAGAAGAACTATTCGAGCATAAGCCTTCGGGACAAAGCCGTTTCGAGGCTCGACCACAAAATCGATTCGGGGTATCTCTCTATCTTATGCACGAACGCAGAACCGGATACGTTATCGATCGAGGTTGGCGCGAAGCCGTATCCTCCCTGCACAACAGGGATTTTCGGTTCTTTTGGCTGAGTTCGATTTTCTCGTTCACTGGCATGCAAACGGGTATGGTGGTGCGTAGCTGGCTCGTCTACGACCTCACCGATTCCTCGACCTACCTTGGCCTGGTTAGCGCCACATCGGCCCTGCCCATGATAATCTTCGCTCTGCCTGGCGGCATAATCGCCGATCGCGTTGCCAAGCGCAACCTTCTGATCATCACACAATTGGCAACATTCGCCGTCGCCTTCGCCTTGGCCGTCCTTATCGCTGGCGGTTGGATCGATGTATGGCAGATCTTTGTCGCGACCTTTCTGGCCGGAGCGTTCTTCAGCCTCAACGTGCCTGGAAGAATGGCCATGGTCGCCGAGTTGGTTAAGCCAGACCAATTGATGAACGCCATTGCCGTCAACTCGGCGGGCTCCAATGCAACTCGCATGTTGGCGCCAGCCGCCGCAGGTCTTCTCGTCGGAGCCATAGGCATCGGCAGCACCTACTTTGTGTATGCCTTCTGCTATTTGCTCGTTGTAGTGACCCTACTGGCGATCCCAAACACGGCAAACGCCAGAATTGGCAAGACCACCATGTACCAGGATGCATTAGAAGGGCTAGGCTACATGCGAAACAATCGTGTTCTCATGGCCCTGCTGGTGTTCGCCGTCGTTCCGGCGCTTTTTGCCATGCCCTACCAAATGCTGATGCCTGTGTTTGCCCGCGATGTCCTGAAGGTAGGCGCCGCGGGACTAGGTATGTTGCTGGGGATAGTTGGTCTAGGAGCTGTTATCGGATCTGCCTTCGTCGCCCTGCTAGGAGGGTTCAAACATAGAGGGCTACTTTCCTTACTCGCAGGAACGGCCTTTGGCAGCACACTGATCCTATTCGGCCTGTCAAGAGACTTCTACTTGTCGCTTGCCATTCTCATCCTACTGGGAACGGCCAGCGCGGTCTTCAATGCGATCAACAATACCATGATTCTCTCCATCGTCCCGGATGAGTTGAAGGGTCGAGTGATGGGTGTCTTCATGGCCAGTTGGGGGCTCATGCCTCTCGGCACCCTGCCGGCCGGAGTGTTGGCCGACATCATCGGCGCACCCCTGACTATCGTCTTCGCAGGCTCCTTAACTACTTTGATTTCTCTGGGGGGACTACTATTCGTCCCGTCCGTACGTAGGTTAAAATAAGGAGGGTGAGAATGAAACAATCAGATTGCGAATCAAGTAAGGCAACCGAACTTCAGATCTTCCTCGTCGAAGCCATAAAGGCCTTCGTGGCCGAATCGCCGACCAATCGTCTGAAAGATATTGACGGCTCGCCCATCTTCGAAGAGCCGCTGGTGGGATTTGCCGATGGGGACGATCAGCTTTTCGATCTTTACAAGACCGTCGTGGGGGAGCGCCACCTGACGCCGCGGGAGGCTCTCGCCGCTCATTGGCGGGTCTCATCCGAGTTGGAGCCTCCTGAGTTCCCGCGCATCGGCGTTGTTTCCTGGATCCTGCCACTAGCTAAAGAAACCAGGCTCAGTAACCGCAAAATGAAAGATGGGCCGTCGCTGCGCTGGAACCATACGCGCTTTCAAGGAGAAAGCTTCAACGACGATGTGCGCCGCCATGTTGTTTCGCTCTTGCAGGAGAAGGGCTACATTGCCGTTCCACCTATGCTGGCCCCGTTCTTCAAGACCTACCGCTCCGCCACCGTTGGCTCAACCTCTACGTGGTCCGAGCGTCACGCCGCCTACGCCGCCGGTCTGGGCACCTTCAGCCTGTCTGACGGGCTAATCACGGCCAGGGGTTTGGCCCATCGCTGCGGGAGCGTCGTCGTCAACGCGGGTTTCGTCCCCGACCAGCGCGTCTACTCGCATCATCTCGAATACTGTCCATATCCACAGGATGGCTCTTGCGGCGTCTGCATCGAGCGCTGTCCGACTGGCGCCATTGGCCCCAACGGTCACGACAAAGAGAAGTGTCGCGAGACGCTGCAAGTGACCCTGAAACCCTTCCTCCAAAGACCGGGCTACATCGGCTCTTATGCCGCCTGCGGACTCTGCCAGACCAAGGTTCCTTGTGAGTCTCGTATTCCTCGCCGCGCTAGCGTCGAGGGCGTCCCGGCCACCGGTGTGATAGAATAGGCCACTCTCGTCAAAAGGGAAAGGTAAGATAATCGAGGTTTGCGTTGCAGGATGTAAAAGTCGTTGACTTGACCAGCTATATAGCCGGCTCCTATTGTTGTACATTGCTAGCCGACATGGGCGCCGATGTGATTAAGGTTGAAACTCCACAAGGAGACCCCT
>JAUSEJ010000959.1 GCA_030650265.1 Dehalococcoidia bacterium
AGCAACCAAGGCAGTTCGCTGAACCTGACGATCAACGAGGACGATTTTGTGTTCGATGTTGAGTGGCGGCCCTTGGCGAGGGTGTCTGGGTGGGCATTCATCCTATCGCCCATGACACCAACAGATGATCTATTCCCGCCGACAATGCCTACCATAGTGGGAGACGAACGGGATGAACTAAAGACGAGTGGCTGGACCAACGACCCGCAACTCCTCGCCATTATGCGAGACTTCTGGTACGGGCCGAAGGAGGTCGGGCCGTTCCCGATCATCGCACCCGACGACCCATACGTCCGCGCTCCACGGCGCTACGTCACGTCCGACCCCGGCGACGACTTCACGCAGGTCGTGGACGACTTTGATAGAACGGAGGTGCTGCTACGCAGACAATACGGCAGGCCGGTAGACCCCGATCTATAGACCAACAGATCATCGAGAAGATGCCATCGTTCATCCAGAAGGAGCAGGTTCTCCGCTCCTATGACGGGCATCCGGGCCGGTGGGTGTCGGAAAGACCTTAATCCTCGGAAGGGGATTCGGATCACGAAGGCCGCGAAATGGCACGAAAAGCGCGAATGCGGTGGGTACGCGTTTCGCGAGTTTCGCGATCCAAAGGCCGTGTTGATTTGAGTCATGCTTGCGGCGGTCGTGAGCCGCCGGGTATCCACGTATTTCGGAAGAACCGCAGCGAGGTAGAACAAGGCGACATAGCAAGTTGAGAAAAGACACCGGGTGAGGTAGAATAGCCTCGATGGAATGCGAAGGAGGCGGATAGTGAAACGGGAGAGGGATATTGAACCTGAGTACGGGCGAATGAGATTACCGCGGATCATTCTTCCCGCCTATAAGCCACCAACAGAGGAAGAACTGGCGCTTCGCCGGAGCGCTATCGAAGAGATCTTGCGCATACGCAGTGAGATTGGCCTTGTCGGTAGATCGGTCACCGATCTGATCAGAGAAGATCGGGACAGTCATTAGATGGTAGACCTCCCTCGCTATGTCGTTGATGCCTCTGTGGCAGTCAAATGGCACTTACAGGATGAAGAATGGGTTGAGCAATCGTTAGAGGTGTTGGCAGACTTCAGGCAAGGTAATATACGATTGCTCTCTCCGTCCATTCTGTGTTACGAACTAGCCAGTGCCTTGCTTAAGGCCACCCGGCCAATGGCCGGACGAAATCGGTTCTTGGTCCAGAAAGCGGAAGATTCCCTTACCCAGTTTCTATCCCTTGGAGTTGAACTGATCGAGCATACAGCAATTACTCTTACGGCTTTCCAGATAGCCGCACGCTACGGTTGCTCGTATTACGATGCGGTATACCTGGCGACGGCCCAGATGACGAATACACCTTTGCTGTACGCTGACGGGAAACTCAGGCGTGCTCTTGGCGACCGGTTTCCTCTGGCCGTATGGATTGGTGATTACCAGCGGGACTTGTCTTCGCCTCTTAACCTTCAGGACTAGCCATAGCCTTCTGTTCCCCCTT
>JAUSEJ010000961.1 GCA_030650265.1 Dehalococcoidia bacterium
ATCATGCTGGTCGTGGTTACCGGCGTGAGCCTGTTGGTCCAGATTTACTCTCAAGGCTTTCTGGCCGGTGACCCGGGCTATTCGCGCTACTACGCCTTCATGTCTCTGTTGACGGCTTCTATGCTCGGACTTGTTCTGGCCAACAACTTAATTATGGTCTACTTCTTCTGGGAACTGGTCGGACTTTGCTCTTTCCTCTTGATCGGGTTCTGGTTTCAGAGACCATCGGCGGCGGCGGCGGCAAAGAAGGCCTTTATTGTCACCCGGCTCGGCGACCTCGGTTTCCTGGTAGCCATCTTGTACTTGATCTTAAATACGGGCCCAGAGGCTTTGACCAATGGGCTGAATATCGCTTTCCTTAACGAGAGAGCCGTTTCGGGTCTTCTTGTCGGAACGAGTTTCACCTTGGCGGCGCTAGGGATCTTCGCCGGAGCAGTCGGCAAGTCGGCGCAGTTCCCTCTCCATGTGTGGTTGCCAGACGCTATGGAAGGCCCTACTCCGGTTAGCGCCCTAATCCACGCGGCGACGATGGTGGCGGCCGGTGTCTATTTGGTAGCAAGGATGTTCCCGCTGTTTGAGGCCTGCAACGCACTGACGGTCGTGGCCTTCATCGGCGGTTTCACTGCCTTGTTTGCCGCTACTATGGGTTTGGTCATGCACGACGTAAAGAAGGTTATGGCTTACTCGACCATCAGCCAGCTAGGTTATATGATGATGGCACTGGGCGTTGGTGGCCTGGTGGCGGGAGTATTCCATCTGTTCAACCACGCTTTCTTTAAGGCTTTGCTGTTCCTCGGGTCCGGTTCGATGATTCACGGCACCGGTACGCAGGATATGCGGGAGATGGGCGGCTTGCGCAAGACTATGCCGATTACCTTCATCACGGTGCTGATTGCTTCTCTCAGCCTGTCGGGCATACCGCCGTTCTCCGGATTCTGGAGCAAGGACGAGATACTGGCCGATACGCTTGGCAAGCATGGCAGTCCAGTGCTCTTCGCAATGGGACTAGCCGCCGCCTTCATGACTGCCTTCTACATGTTCCGACTGATCTTCGTGGCCTTTGGCGGCAGCTATCGCGGAGCGGCGTCGGCTGCGCACGGTAGCCATGGGGGAGGGCACACCAGCGGGCACTCTGTTACCCTTGACAGCGGGCATTCGTCGCATGGTGGGGGGGGAGTCCATGAGTCCCCGTGGGTTATGACTCTGCCGCTGATAATTCTGGCGCTTCTCTCGATCGGCACCGGATTCCTAAACATCAACGGCTGGTTCGCCGGGTTTATCAATCCTCACGAAGAGGCGGCCGGCTTTAACTACCCGGTGATGGCAACGTCGGTGGCCGTGGCACTGGCGGGCATCTTCTTGGCCTATGCCGTGTATAGTGCCAAGTGGATCAGCGCCGAGAGCCTTGGTAGGGCCTTCGGTCCGGCCCACAAGTGGTTAACGAACAAGTACTATCTGGACCATCTCTATGAGGACATAATCACCCGGCGGTTGGTGATTGGCGTCTGTGCGGTCCTCAGTTGGTTCGACCGCACGTTTATCGATGGTATTGTCAATGGTGTGGCCGGTCTGGTAATGGCTTTGGGCGGTGGATTGCGGCGAGCGGAAACCGGGCGGGTGCAGACATATGCTCTGGTGATTTTCGCCGGGCTGCTGGTGATTCTCGGCGCCTGGATGCTCGGTCTGCCAGACGCGGTGTCTGGCTGGGTGGCCAAGCCATAATTCGCGCGATTGACCAATTAGACCGACTCGGTCTCCGTGACCGAGTCGGTCTGGACCAGGTCACTAAATACCAAATTGGCGGATTAGATACGGAGTCGATAGGATGCCTTATCTGACAATCATAACCTTCCTGCCTTTGGTTGGCGCCATAGTGATAGCGCTGCTGCTCAAGCGGGATGACGCCAGGAGCATCAAGTGGGTCGCGGCCATTTTCAGCTTAGCGACCTTCATCTTGTCTCTGACGCTAATCTTTCAGTTCAACACGGGGAATCCGCAGCCGCAGTTTGTGGAGCGGGCAGCCTGGATGTCCGTCGGTCAGTTCAAGGTTGACTACTTCCTTGGCGTCGACGGCCTCAGCTTGCCGATGGTCATCTTGACCACGCTTTTAGGCCTGCTCTCCGTCCTTATTTCGTGGCGGATTTCCTTGAGGCCCAAAGAGTACTTCAGCTTGCTCCTTGTGCTCGAAACAGGCGTACTCGGCGTCTTCACCTCGCTGGACTTCTTCCTCTTCTTCCTGTTCTGGGAAGTTGAGCTGGTGCCCATGTTCTTGCTCATCGGCATTTGGGGTAGCGGGCGCCGCGAATACTCGGCCATGAAGTTCCTGATTTACACCATTGTGGGCAGCGCCTTTATGCTGGCCGGAATCCTTTGGCTGTATTTCGCTAGTTCGACCCATACCTTTGACATGATCGCTCTTGGCCAGAGCAACGTCAAGGAAAGCGCCAATATCATCTTCTTGCTCCTATTCGTCGGCTTCGCCATCAAGTTGCCGATGGTGCCTTTCCATACCTGGCTTCCCGATGCCCATAGCGATGCTCCCACAGCGGTCAGCATTATGCTTGCCGGCGTGCTTCTGAAGATGGGTGGCTACGGTATCATCCGTATATGCGTCACTATTTTGCCAGACGCTGCCAAGTACTTTGCGCCGATGCTGCTGATTCTGGCGGTGATCGGGGTGCTTTATGGCGCGGCAGTTACTTTGGTTCAAAAGGATTTGAAACGGCTGATAGCCTATAGCAGCGTGAGTCACATGGGCTATGTATTGCTCGGCGTGTTTGCCCTGACCAAGATCGGTCTGGCAGGGGCGATTCTCCAGATGTTTACGCATGATACCATCACCGGTCTGCTGTTTATGATGGTGGGTCTCGTCTACGACAGGACGCACACCCGGCAAATACCCGAGCTTATCGGCGGACTGGCCAAGCGGATGCCGGTGATCGCCATTGTTTTCACCATCGCCGGTCTCGCTTCCCTCGGCCTACCGGCGCTTAGCGGCTTTGTGGCCGAACTGCTGGAGTTTTTTGGCAACTACGAGAGCTCACCTTTGATGGCGATTCTCGGCGCTAGCGGTATCGTTCTCACCGCCGGATACATCCTCTGGTTG
>JAUSEJ010000972.1 GCA_030650265.1 Dehalococcoidia bacterium
CTCATGCCAGCCCTATACCTGAATCTTCCGCACCGAAAAGCCGTGCGTTTCGAGGTGCTCGCCCAAGCTCCAATACTGCTGGTGAGCATAGGCGAAGGGCTGCGCCTTGCCGACATCGATCTGCCCCAACGCATCCAGTACTTCCTCGTCGGCGTGAACGGCTACGACCTGGCCGATAAAGAGATCGTGGCTTCCGAGCGAAACGACGGAGATGACCTTGCATTCGATGTTGACAGGACATTCGGCGATGAGGGGCGCCTTGACCTCGCTCGCCGGCAAAGGGGTCAGGCCCGTGGCGGCAAACTTGTCGACGTCCCGTCCCGATACGACCCCACAGTAGTCGACAATCTTGAGAAGCTTCTGAGAAGGGATATTTACTACGTACTCCCGGCTGGCGCTAATAAGACCGTGCGAGTGTCTGCCGGGCCTGACAGCAACGCTGAGGGTCGGCGGGTCCGAGCAGAGAATGCCGGCCCAGGCAATGGTGATGATATTCGGCTTTTCGTCGCCGCAGCTAACCATCACGGTGGGAACAGGAAACAGGGCTGTCGCGGGACGAAGCGGTCTTTTGCTCATTCAAGGCCTCCTAACTGGACGTGTAGATTAGCGCCGATTATACCACACCGGGCAAATTGGCGGACGCGTCAACTGTCTTAGCCGCGAGAATGTTCACCATAGTTTACAAAATGTTGAGCGAGCGCAACTCACTAGTCTTGTCATTTGCTCCCGCTTGTGCTAGTATTAAACGCGGTCGGTAGTTTGCCGATCGGAAGCGGGTCTGAAAAACAAAAGGAGGCAGGGGCATGCTAACCAAAGAAGAGTTGCTGGCCAAGGCAAAGAAGCCGGCCGCGGATGCCATGAGGCTGCATCCGTTATATAGGGGGAAGATCGAAACGGTGCCGAAGTGCGCCGTGAGAAGTCTTGATGATTTCTCCATCTGGTATACGCCAGGAGTCGCCGAGCCCTGCAGGGCTATCCAGCGCGATAAAGAGGTCGCCTACCAGATGACCAACAAGGGGAACACGGTCGCCATCGTCACCGATGGGACACGGGTTCTTGGCCTGGGCGACATCGGACCCGAGGCCGGCTTGCCTGTTATGGAAGGCAAGGCGCTCATCTTCAAGTACCTGGGGGGCGTCGACGCCGTTCCCATTTGCCTCGATACCAAAGATCCCGAGAATATCATCAATGCCACGAAGTGGCTCCAGCCATCATTCGGCGGCATCAACCTCGAAGATATCTCCCAGCCTAAGTGTTTCTATATCCTCGATCGGCTGCGGGCGGAATGCCACATTCCGGTCTGGCACGACGATCAGCAGGGCACGGCCACCGTCCTTCTGGTCGGCCTGATTAACGCTCTCAAGATCGTCGGCAAGAGATTGGGCGACGTCTCGGTGGCGATGGTCGGCGCCGGCGCCGCCAATATCGCGATCACGCGGCTCCTACACTCCAGTGGCGTCAAGCCGGAGAACACGATAATGGTCGATAGCCAGGGCATCCTTGGCAAGAATCGGAGCGACATCGAGAGCCGCCAGACCGAGTACGCCGACAAATGGCGCATCTGCCAGACCACCAACGCCGACAACCGATCGGGCGGCATTGCTGAAGCCCTGAGAGGAGCCGATGTCTGTATAGCTCTTTCGCGACCGGGTCCAGACGTAATCAAGAAAGAGTGGGTAGCGACCATGGCCAAAGATTCTATCCTCTTTGCCTGCGCCAATCCCATTCCGGAGATCTGGCCCTGGGACGCCAAAGAGGCCGGGGTGAGAATCATGGGCACCGGACGCTCCGATTTTCCCAACCAGCTTAACAATTCGCTAGTCTTTCCCGGCCTTTTCCGCGGCGTACTCGACGTGAGGGCCAGTACCATAACCGACGAGATGTGCATCGCGGCCGCTCTCGAGCTTGCCAGGTGCGCCGAAGAGAAGGGACTAAACGAAGAGCTTATCGCTCCCACGATGTACGACTGGGAGATCTTCCCGCGTGAGGCGGTTGCTGTGGGCATGAAGGCTCAGGAGCAGGGCGTTGCCGGCGTGACGATCAGCGCCGAAGATCTCTACAAGCAGGCGGCAGCGACCATCAAGAGAGCAAGATCCATTACCGACAACATGATGAGAGACGGCTTAATCGCCCCCATTCCGGAGTAATAAACCATGAGAGAGATTCAAGCGGCGACCATCACCCAGAACGTTGCGCGCCTTTGTGAGGAAGCTAACCTCTATCTTGGTGAAGACGTGCTCGACGCCATCAAGGCTTCTCTCGCCGAGGAAGAGTCGCCTATGGGTAAGGAAGTGCTCAGTCAAATCATCGAAAACGCCAATATCGCTTGCACGGAGGGCTTCCCTCTCTGTCAGGATACCGGCACCACGGCAGTCTTTCTCGAACTCGGTCAGGACGCGCACGTCGTTGGCGGTGGGCTGTACGACGCCATCAACGAGGGCGTACGCCAGGGCTATAAGAAGGGCTATCTTCGCAAGTCCATTGTCGACAAACCCTTCTCCGCCCGGAAGAACACGGGGGACAATACGCCGGCCGTGATCCACACCGAGGTCGTGCCGGGCGATCACTTGAAAATCGTGGTCGCGCCGAAGGGTGGCGGCAGCGAGAACATGACCCGGCTTGGCATGCTCACACCTTCGGCAGGAAGACAGGGCGTCATCGATTTTGTCGTGCGGGCAGTCGAAGAGGCAGGTAGCAACCCTTGTCCGCCAGTGGTCGTCTGCGTCGGCATAGGCGGGAATGCCGATAAGTCCCTGCTCATCGCCAAGCAAGCCATACTACGGAGGGTGGGCGAGAGACATCAAGATCCTGAACTGGCGGAGTTGGAACTGGAGCTTCTGAAACGAATCAACGCAACAGGGATTGGTCCACAGGGGTTTGGCGGGCGAACGACCGCCCTGGACGTTCATGTGGAAACCTTTCCCTGTCATATTGCCAGCATGCCCGTAGCAGTCAACATAGTCTGCCATAGCTACCGGCACAAAGAGGTTGAACTATAAGGGTTGAGGGTTAAGGGTTGAGTGTTAAGGGTCACGTCCCCGCCTCTCCACTCTCTACCCTCCACCCTCTAACTCCCACCCTGATTGGAGGCATTTTAATATGGAAATCTCCGCTCCTCTCACAAACGAAGTCGTAGCCAAATTGAAGGCCGG
>JAUSEJ010000977.1 GCA_030650265.1 Dehalococcoidia bacterium
GAGGGAGCGGAAAACGCGAAGATAGCCTTCATCGGCGAAGCACCCGGGAAGCAGGAAGATATTCAGGGCAGACCGTTTGTCGGGCCGTCCGGGCAGTTTCTTGAGGACCTCCTCCGCTCCGTCGGGCTCAAGCGAAGTGAAGTGTATATCTGTAACGTCGTCAAGTGTCGTCCGCCGGAAAACCGCGATCCCCTGCCGGCGGAGATTCAGGCCTGTGAGAGTTGGCTAAGTGCGCAACTCGCACTAATCAAACCAAAGATGATCGTAACGCTAGGGCGATTCTCGCTGGCCAGGTACTTCCCTCAGCAGACCATTAGCCGGATCCACGGCAATGTGAAGCGGTTGGACGGTATCCTGTACTTTCCCATGTATCATCCGGCGGCCGCTCTTCACCAGCAGAGCCTAAGGCAAGTAATCGAGCAAGATATGCTAAAGATCCCGCCTTTGCTGGCCGAATTGGAACAAGTTGAAGCGGCAGAACCAGAAACCAAACCACATCAATTATCAATGTTTTAGAATGAGAAGATTATGAAAGATCGAATTAAAATCATACCCCTTGGCGGCCTTGGCGAAATAGGCAAGAACATGATGGTGATCGAGTCCGACGAGGACATCATCGTCATCGATGCCGGCTTAATGTTTCCCGAGGTCGAAATGCTCGGCATCGACCTGGTCATCCCGGACATCTCCTACTTACTGGAGAATGCTGACAGGGTGCGCGGCATAGTCATTACGCATGGGCATGAGGACCACACCGGCGCCCTCCCGTATGTCTTGCGCCAGATAAACGTACCGATCTACGCCACGCGTTTGACGCAGGGCCTGATCGCGGTCAAGCTGAAAGAGCACAGGCTCCACGATACCGCCCGCCTGAACGTTGTCCAGCCTGGTGACGTGTTGACTCTCGGCTCGTTCCGAATCGAATTCTTCCGGGTCAATCATAGCATCCCCGACTCCGTAGGCGTAGCCATCCATACCGCGGCCGGCACAATCGTTCACACCGGCGATTTCAAGTTCGACCATACGCCGGTCGACAATAAGCTCACCGATTTCGCCAAGATCGCCCAATTGGGGTCGGAAGGGGTTCTGCTGCTCTGCTCTGATTCGACCTATGTGGAAAGCGCCGGCTACACCCCCTCCGAGCGAGCCGTCGGCGAGGCATTTGATCGTATTATGCGTGAGTCGTCCGGCCGGGTCATCATTGCTACCTTCGCCTCTCTGATCTCCCGCATTCAACAAGTTATAGACGCGGCGGCCAAGCACGGTCGCAAGGTGTTCATCGTCGGACGCAGCATGGTAAACAACGTCCAGATGGCCACCGAATTGGGTTACCTGTCGGCGCCGCCGGGCGTCCTCAGGCGGGTCGAGGATCTGAACAAGCTCCCGGCGGATCAGGTGGCAATTGTGACGACCGGCAGCCAGGGGGAGCCTACGTCAGCCCTCACCCGAATGGC
>JAUSEJ010000982.1 GCA_030650265.1 Dehalococcoidia bacterium
CGGGCCCGTTGTGGTGCTGGCCGGACCTGGCAGTGGAAAGACGCGGGTAATTACCCATCGGGTAGCCTACCTGACGGAGGTTTGCGGCGTCCGGCCCCATAACATCCTCGCCGTTACCTTCACCAACAAGGCCGCCAGCGAGATGAAGCATCGGCTCCATGCCCTCATCGGCGACAAGGCGGACCATCTCAACAGCGGCACCTTTCATTCTATCTGCTCCAAGCTGCTGCGAATCGAGGGCGAACAGATCGGCATCCCCGGCAAATACGTTATCTACGACGATTCCGACCAGATGGCTTTGATGAAACAGGTCGTCAAGCAGTTGAAAATCAATGACAAGCTCTACTCGGCGCGGGGACTTCTATCCCAGATATCCTCGGCCAAGAGCAAGTTGCTCGACCCGCAAGGGTTTGCCGCCAATACCAAGAGCTATTACGAGGAGATCGTCGGGCGAGTTTACGAGGCTTATCAGAACCTCCTACAGAGTAATCGGGCTCTCGACTTCGACGACCTGCTGATGATGGCCGTCCGCCTCTTCGATCAGTGCCCCGAGGTGAGGGCCAAATACCAGTCCAGGTTCGTACACGTGGTCGTGGACGAGTTCCAGGACACCAACTTAGCCCAATACACGCTGATCAAGCAAATAACCGGTCCCTATCGCAATATCTGCGTTGTGGGCGACCCCGATCAGTCGATCTATAGTTGGCGCAACGCCGACATTCGCAACATCCTCGATTTTGAGAAGGACTACCCGGATGCCAAAATAGTCTATCTCGATCAGAACTATCGTTCGACCAAAAGCATTCTCCGCCTGGCCGACCACGTGATTTCCATCAACCAGATGAGAAAGCCGAAGGGCCTGTGGACCGACAACGGCGAAGGTGGCCCCATCACCTTCCACGAGGCCTGGGACGAGCAGGAAGAGGCCCGCTATGTGGTGGAGCAGATAACGCGTTTGCTGAATGATGGTCAGTGCCAGGCCCGCGACTGCGCCGTGATGTACCGTATGAATGCCCAATCGAGAGCCATCGAGGAAGCCTTTGTCCGCTACGGTCTGCCCTATCGCCTGATCGGCGGTACCCGTTTCTACGAACGCAAGGAGATCAAGGATGTCGTCGCCTATCTTCGTCTGATTTATAATCCCTTCGATACGGTGAGCCTCGATCGTATTATTAACGTTCCGGCCAGGGGCATTGGCCAGAAGACGATCGATGATTTGCAGAAGTGGGCGGCTGTGAGCAGTTTGTCCGTCGGCGCCGCCCTGGCCAGGCTGGCCTCACCCGGCAGGGACGGGGAAGTACCGGATGCGACGCTGGGAGCTTCGGCGCGACAGAAGCTGACCGCCTTTGCCGTAATTCTGAATGACCTGATGGAGGAAAGCGAAAACCTCAGCGTGCTTGCCCTCTATAATCGGCTGTTGGAGCGAACCGGCTACATTGATTATACCAGCCAGTTGCCCGACGGGGAGGACAGAGCGGCTAACCTTGAGGAGTTCCGCAGCGTGGCGCAGGAATTCGTGGACCTTCCTCCCCGGGATGGGCTAGCCGCTTTGCTAGAGAGAGTGGCCCTCGTTTCTGACACCGACACGTACGACGAAAGCGCCGGCGCAGTGACGCTGATAACCTTGCACACCGCCAAGGGCCTTGAATTCCCCTCCGTCTTCATCATTGGCCTCGACCAGGGGATCTTGCCCCACTCGCGGTCGTTGGACGCCGAACACCAGATGGAGGAAGAGCGCCGTCTATTCTATGTAGGGATAACCAGAGCGAAAGAGCGACTCTACATCACACGCGCCCGGCGTCGTCTCATCTTCGGCACCCGCCTCGAGACCGCCCCGTCCAAGTTCCTCGAGGATATTCCCCGACAGGTTATGAACAGGGGACAGGGGTCAGGGGACGGGGGTCAGGGGAACGGTGACAGGGGGACAGGGATAACGAGACACAGACAACAGGGTCTGGGTCAAAGAACTGGAGTCGGGCCCCCCCCCCCCCCCCCCCCCCCCCCCCACCCACCCCCCCCCCCCCCCCCCCCCCCCCCCCC
>JAUSEJ010000998.1 GCA_030650265.1 Dehalococcoidia bacterium
AAGAACGAACTCGACAAAGCCATCCTCACTTTTGTGGTCAATGTACTGGCCTTCCCTCTCCATTGGATTGGCCTGGTTTCGCAGGCAAGAATGTCGGCGGGGTCGACCGGCTCCCTCTGTCTAAGTCTAACCGCGATGGGCGGCTGGGCGCTGGACGCTCCTGGTGGCGCCCCCCCACCGGAGCCCAGCGACAAACCCCTGATCGTGCAGCCCAACTTCGAGATCTTGTCGATTTCGGCAAGCGGCCAAGTGCTGCGCCAGTTATCTCGATTTGCCGATTTAACCAGAGCCGATAAGGCGCGCATCTACACCATGACAAAGACCTCTACACTGCGGGGTATAGACGACGGGCTTACCGCCGATGGCATCATCGACTTCCTCAATAGCTACGTCCAGAAGGATATTCCCCAGAATGTGGCCTATAGCATCAGCGACTGGGCGCGGCAGTTCGCACCCCTGTCGTTTTCTACCGCTACTCTGGTGGAGGTCGAAACCGAACACGTCCTTACAGAGCTAATGGCCTCAACCAAGTTCTCCTCCTTTTTCGCCCGGCGCCTCTCGCCCAAGGCAGCCGTCCTCAATCCAGGCGCCGATCTGCGAAAACTTTCCAACGAACTCCGCAAGCGCGGTTACTCCCCCCACGTTATTGTCGAACAAGTCACTAGGAAATAGCCGTCGCCCGCCCGCGACATGCTATAATGTAGTCATAGACCAACCCATGTTGGGCAGGGATGAGAGGAAGACGAGAGCCATGCGCGACTTGATTACTGATGCCCTGAAAGGGCATGGCGTCGATTACGCGGAGATCCGCGTTGAGGAAAGCGTGGGTAGCCGCATCACCTACCGCGGGAAGGAACTAGAAGATATTGGCCGAACCAGCGGCATCGGCGGCAACGTGAGGGCCCTATATAAAGGCGGCTGGGGCTTCGTCACGTTCAACGACCTGTCGAACCTCAAGGAGAAAGTTGCTCTGGCGGCCCGTGAAGCCAGGCTGGTGGGCAAGGAGAAGAGCGTGCTCGCTCCCGTGGATCCAGTGGTGGACAGCTTCAAGCCTGTCCTCAAGAAAGATCCCTTGACCGTTTCGCTTGCCGAAAAGACGAGGCTCCTCGAAGAGTACGTTGAGGTCATTTGGGCCTCGCCCGGAATTCAGACTTCGGCGATCCGTTACAGTGACTCGCGCCGAAAACTGCTTTTTGCCAGCTCAGAAGGATCGTTCATCGAGCAGGAGAAGGTAGACATGAGCGCCGGCCTGACCGTCATTGTCCGGCAGGACGGCAACGTTCAACAGGCCTCGCTGAGCCTGGGCAGCGCCGAAGATTTCGGCTTCATCGAGGGGATTCATTCTCAAGTTAAGGAGACCACAGACCGGGCCATAGCCCTTCTCTCCGCCAGCCGACCAAAGGGCGGCGAGTATACCGTGATCTGTGATCCGGTCCTGTCCGGTGTTTTCGTCCATGAGGCATTTGGACACCTTTCAGAGTCCGACTTCGTCTACGAGAATGAGCGGATGAAGGAAGTAATGGTTCTGGGCCGCCGATTCGGTAATCCCATTTTGAACATTGTCGATGGAGCAGCCATACCCGGTCTTCGGGGGAGCTACAAATACGACGATGAGGGCGTGCCCTCGACCAAGACCTATCTCATCACGGAGGGAATTTTGACCGGCAGGCTCCATTCACGCGAGACCGCTGGAAAGATGGGCGAGCCGGTCACTGGCAACGCCAGAGCCATCAACTTCCGCTATCCGCCGATAGTACGCATGACCAACACGCTCATCGAGCCAGGCAAGACGAGCTTCGCCGATATGATAGCCGACGTGAAAGAGGGGATCTATGCCAAAAACTGGTATGGCGGTACCACAAGTATGGAGATGTTCACCTTCTCGGCCGGAGAATCCTTCATGATCAGAAACGGAAAGATCGCCGAGCCGCTGCAAGGCGTTGTCCTTTCCGGAAACCTTTTCTCCACCCTCCACAATATCGACGCCATTGGCGACGACCCGGGCATGACACAGGGCGGAGGCTGTGGCAAGGGCGGCCAGGCGCCACGACCTGTCGCCAACGGTGGACCTCTCATTCGCATTAGAAAATGCGTGATCGGAGGCGAATGATGCAACCGGAACAGATTCTCGATCTGGCGAGCAAGGTCGCCGAGCAGGCCGAAGTATACTA
>JAUSEJ010001000.1 GCA_030650265.1 Dehalococcoidia bacterium
GAGTCCGCCACAGGCCGGCGCCAGCAACCTTTTTCAGGGCAGAGGACAGGATTACACCGAGCCTTTCCTACGCGCCTTCGATATCAGTTATTACCTCGTGAATTCAAATGAGGATGTGAGTCTGGTAGAATCCGCCTGTGAGGAAGCATGGCAAACCCTGAAGCCCGTGGCGCTTCTCCTTACCAGCGCGGACGAATATGTCCCGGGAACTTAGAGAGGAGATCTGCTGTGATGACTCGAGTTGAGGTTCTCAGTATCCTGGCCGCGCACCGCACAAACGAGATCGTGGTCTTCACGATGAGTGCCATGAAGGAATGGTCCCCGCTGTCGCCGAGCCCCCTGAATTTCCAGGTGGCGGGAGCGATGGGCTTTGCCTCTTCTGTGGGCCTCGGGTTGGCTATGGCGCAGCCGGACAGGAGAGTCATTGTCCTTGATGGGGACGGCAGCTTGCTGATGAATCTCGGGACGCTGGTGACCATCTCGAACTACTCACCGAAGAATCTGGTTCATTTCGTTTTTGAGAACGGGCTCTACGAGCTACCCGGACAGGTGCCTCTTCCCAGCGTCGACAAAATGAGCATCGGTGGACTGGCCAGGGCCGCCGGTTTAGACAAAGTCTTCGAGATAGACAACCTGGCCGCCTTTCGCGAGCATCTGCCAATCTTCATGCGTGAGCCGGGGCCAATTTTTGGCAGCCTTAAGGTGACATCCGGGCCCAAAACACCGCTAACGAAGGCGTCAGATGCCTCACTTGCCCGCGAGATGGAGAAGGCACTGCGAACCTAGAGGTTTTATCCCTTCGTCGTCCCTTACGATGTTCGCGCCCGGACGATCTCCACGGCCACGTACGACAGCACGCTGCCCTTCATCGGTACCTCAGGCTTCTTCACAGACACCCTCACCCGTTCGACCACAAACTGGGCGAGTATATCCCTCGCGATGCGCGCCGCCACCGCTTCGATCAGGTTCAAACTCGGTCCCTCTACCGCCAGCTTGACAACCTTGTACACGGCAGAATAATTGACGGTCCGGCTGAGATCGTCGGTTGCCCCACCGGCGGCGAGGTCGGCGTTCAGTTCAACATCCACGATGAAGCGCTGGCCCAACTCCTTCTCCGCGGGGGCGACCCCGTGAAAACCGTAAAATACCATTCCCATCAGAACGATCTTGTCTTCCGTCATCGGTCACCCCCTTCGAGATATCGATCCATTCTACGGGATGTCCGAGTTAATAACAAGCTATTGAGGCTGCCTTTAGCTGGTCCTTCTTGGAAGGACTATTAGCCTGATGGTTGACCATCAGGCACCCTGCTATGAAGCGAGACTGCCATTAATCAGGCTTGGCTTTTTGGCGAGAATATGCGAGAATAGCCGGTAACCAGCGAAGAGGAGGGGCATCAATGGATCTGGGACTCAAAGGAAAAGTGGCCATAGTCACAGGCTCCAGCCGTGGCATCGGCCGGTCAATCGCTTTGGCTCTCGCCGAAGAAGGATGCCGGGTGACGGTCTGCGCCCGGGGCGGAGAAGTTTTGGCGCAGACGGCAATGGAGATCGCCGACACAGGGGCCGAGGTGTTGGCTATTCCGGCCGATCTCACCACTAGCGAAGGCATCGAGAAAGTGGTCGCCGAGACTCTGCTCCGGTGGGGCACCGTTCATGTCTTGGTAAACAACGTCGGTGGCTTCCATGGCGCCGGGTTTCTCAATACCGGAGACGAGGCCTGGACCGCCACGTTGAACCTCAATCTCTTCCCGGCGATCAGGGCGAGCCGGCTAGTGATTCCCGAGATGAAGAAGAATCACTGGGGCAGGATCATCATCATTACCTCTATTTATGGCCGGGAATCCGGCGGCGTCGCCCAATACAACGTGGTCAAGGCGGGCGAGACCAGCCTGGCCAAGTCGCTGTCTCGACAATTTGCCGCCGATGGCATTCTTGTCAACAGCGTAGCGCCGGGCTCAATACTCTTCCCGGGCGGCGCCTGGGCTCGCCGTTCCGAGAAAGATCCAGAGGGAATGGCCAACTTCGTCAAGACGGACATGCCTCTTGGCCGCTGGGGCAAGCCGGAGGAGATAGCCAGCGTCGTGACGTTCCTGGCCTCGGAGAAAGCCAGTCTCGTAACCGGCGCCTCGATTCCTGTGGATGGCTGTCAGGGCAAGTCAAATATATAGAAAGCATGACGGTTTGCCGTGAAGAAATGGAAGACGGTTAGCTCAACTCTGGCCTATTCTAAGAGGAGGGTAACGGTATTCGAGGACATCGTCGAGTTGCCCAACGGCGAGCAGACCGACTACATTGTCCTCAAGGGGGGCCACGCGGTCGCGGTGCTGCCGATCACCGACGACAATCGCGCCGTCCTGGTGCGCCAATACAGATACCCGATCGACGACTTCATAATCGAACTGCCAGGCGGTGGCACTATGAAGGGCGAGACCCTGGAAGCGTCCGCCCGGCGCGAATTGCGGGAAGAACTGGGCTTGTTGTCCGATGATATGTCCTACCTTGGCCACTTCTACGCCGGTCCTTCGCGCTCTAACACGGTCGTTCACCTCTTTGTCGCCCGCGGCCTCAAGGAGACCGATCGGGCGCTGGAACCGTATGAATTCATCGAAACAAATTGCGTCGAGTGGGGCGAACTGACGAGGATGGTGCTGGCCAACGAAATCGAGGATGTCGCCACAGCCTATGCCGTCCTTTTGTTGAACGCCAGATCTGGCTAGGTCAACTGTACAGATTCGCCCCCACGGCGGTCCTTGCCGATTGCCCTTTGTACGGCAGTCCATGATTATTACCATATCTGAGATTCTCACAAAGTATCACGATTGACTTGCTGCTTGTGCTATAATTAGCGGACGTAGCACCTCATCATTTGATCGCGGCACAAATTGTAACACCATAATAGAGGAGGCCAGCGGATGACGGCGAGTGAAAAGGGCAACTTTCAAGGCAGAATTCTTCGCGTAGATCTTTCCACGGGAAAGACCACCGATGAGACCGTCGACGCGGACACCATGCGCAAATTCGTCGGCGGCTCCGGGCTGGGGGCGAAGATACTCTACGACGAGGTTCCGCCAGAAGTGAAGTGGTCGGATCCCGAAAACCGACTGATCGTCGCTTCGGGCCCCCT
>JAUSEJ010000710.1 GCA_030650265.1 Dehalococcoidia bacterium
AAAATCGCCGAGCCCTTCCCTCGAAGATGCGGGACCGAATGTAAGGCTGGTAAAAGACGGAGACCTACTGGTTTTTGAAAACCTTGCCATACAGGCTATTCACTGTCCGGGCCATAGTCCGGGAAGCCTTGTCTATTGGCACGCCGATTCTCGCACCCTATTCACCGGCGACCATATTCTCAAGCGGGTGACGTTGAGTCCCATGATCTACTTTCCCCAGGGTGACCACGAGATGCGAACCCGCAGCTTACCGGACTATCTGGCTTCTCTGGAAAAAGTGCGCGATTTACCGGCGCTGCGCGTGCTGCCGGGGCACGGGGACGAGTTTGACGACCTGGCCAAGGCTGTCGACCGGATCGTCCACCATCATGCTCGCCGGTCCGAACGAATTCTCCGGTCCCTGAACGGCGTGCCTTCGAACGCGTTCGACCTGCTGTCGGCAACCTTTCCCCAGCTTCTCAATGAACAATTGCGTTTGGGCATGTTTGAGATAATCGGACATCTGGATACCCTTGTCGGCAGCGGACGCGTGCTTGAAGAGAAGAACAACGAACGCTACACTTACCGGACCGTCGACAGGAAATGAAACGGAGATAAGATGGACGAGATGACATTCACTGAGACACAAAAGGCTCTGGCCACCGGCCTGTTCGCTATCGGGGCGATCAAATTCGGCGCCTTTCGCTTGAAGCTTCACGAAACCAACCCCTCGGCGCCATTATCGCCGATTTACATCGACCTTCGCTTGCTCCGGTCGTCGCCAGACGTGATGGACCTCGCGACAGACGCTCTGGGCGAGATCGCCACCTCTCTTCGCTACGACCGGCTGGCAGACATCCCGATAGGGTCATCCCCCATCGTCGCCATCCTCTCCCACAAAGTGCGCAAGCCTTTGATCACACCGAGACCGGCCAAGACTCACGGAACGGGCGGGGAGATCAGCGGTTCCTACAGCCAGGGGGAGACCATCCTCCTCGTCGACGATCTCATATCCAAGGCAGACAGCAAATTCGAGGCGATCCGCATCCTGGAAGCCGCCGGCCTTCGGGTCAAAGACGTCCTGGTCATCGTCGACAGAGAGCAGGGCGGCGCCCGACAATTGGCAGAGGCGGGCTACATCCTTCACGCCGTGATGAAGGTCTCTGACCTGCTGAAGTTCTATCTTACCAGCGGAATGATAGACGAGGCACGATATAGCGAGTGCATCAGCTACCTCTCCTCGTCGTAGGGGACCGTGATATTTACTACGCATGCGCCAGCCACCCATTTCCCCTTTTACCCTCTTCTCCCCCTACGTTGTGAGCTTCCTATACAGGCCCGGCAGCCGCTTGGGCAAGGATGCGATATCGTCCACCACCTCGTAGCCGAGGTCCCCCATCATCGTCTTCAGATAGTCCTGGCCCGCTTTGTCGACGGTAATACAGAAGGGGACGATGTTCTTGCGCCTCGCTTCGAGTAGGGCCATCCTCGTATCATGGATAGCGTACTCCTTTTCCGTCCGGTCCTTACCGTAGTCGTGGTCCTGCGGTCGACCATCGCTAAGAAGAATGAGCAAGCGAAGTTTGGCGTCGGTGCTCTCCAGCTTGCTGATGCAATGGCGAATCGCCGGCCCCATGCGAGTCCCGCGAATGGGGGCTATCTTGTCGATCCGCCGCTTAATCGTGTCACCAAACTCCTCGCCGAGGCTCTTGACGACAAAGAACTCCACGTTGTCTCGCCCGTAGCCGGAGAAGCCATAGATGCCATACCGGTCGCCGATCGTCTCCAAAGCCCGGATCAGGAGGACAAGGCTCTCCTTCTCAACGTCGATGATTCGCTTGCCACGTTCCCTGACCGGAAACGGCACCGGCCACGGCAGGCCAAAGCGACGGTTGGCAGCCCAATTCTCGTCCCAAACATCGATGTCAGTAGTCTCAGGCTCCTCGATCTCCTCGTCGGTAGAGGCGCTCATATCTAGCAGAACAGCAAGGGCGATATCCCGTTCCACCTTGTTCTTTCGCCAGTACACTTTGTCCGAGGGGCTACTGCCAGCCTTCTTCTCCACCACGTGTTCGACCACAAGGTCAATCTCGAACTCGTCCCCATCCTGAAGGTGTTTCAGCTTCTTGAACTGCTCCGGCTTGAGCATCTCGAACTGCCGCCTGACTTCGTTGGCCAATCCGGCGTTATCTCGCAGAGTATTGTCGAAGAAGTCGACTTCGCCTTCCTGCATCACTTTTTCCTTCAGACGGCACCATTTCGGACGATAGTCTCCCGCCCGAAAATCCCATTCGTCGTAGTAAAAGCTACTTCCCTCTCCATCCCCGTTCATTTCCTCGTAGTCGTCGGCATTGGACTGGCGACCTTTCTTCTCTGGCTTTCTCTTGCCAGACTTCAAGACTTTCATCCGCCCCTGCTCTTTCAGCAGATTGGACAGAAACAAGCCGGTGGACTCGTTGATATCACCCTCGACCATCTCCATGATCTCCAAGTCCATACTTCTAGCCAGCAGTTCCTTGAGAAGCTCGGCGGAAATGGGAAGGCCATCCGTCTGCCCGCGCTCGCGATCGTCCTGCCGCAGCTTCATCAGCGTCTGCACCAACTCCGGCTTCAGCTCGCCCCGGTAGTCGACGCTTTCCGGGCTGGTATATGGCTCTCCGGCATCCTTCAGATCGATCCCGCTATCGGCGGCACGGAAATCAGAAGCGCTTAGGCAATCTGTGCTATCATCCAGGTCGCCCGGCTTCAGGCTAGTCATCTCTCCATGGTCAGGAAGGGCGTTGGGCAGATTGCACAGGATCGCGTACACCCTGATGGTGGCCTCTGCCGTATCTTCGACCGTCGCTGTTGCGATCTCCAGCCGCTTGAGCAGAACGGCGGCGGCCTCAAACTGCTTAGCGAACAATAGCGGGATTGGGAAGGAATCGATGCCAGCAAAACTCATCTGAGTCAAGAGCTCGACTATTCCCTGCCGCAGGGGAAGTGAAGATGCCTGCGGTCTTCCGGGCAGCGAGCGCTGTTGAACGCGGCTGTAACCCCTTCTGATTCCCCTGTACTCATAGCGGACCCGGGCATCAATGCGGGCATCCTCCAGTGCCGTGAATACATCTCTGGCAAGTCTCCTGTCCGCAAAGAGGTCAAAGAAACGCTGGAAATCGATGATCGTCCGGCTAGGGACTGGCAACTCGTCCTTCCGCTGAAGGATTTCGACCCGCAGATTCTCGAAAAGAAGACTTGGCTTCTCGAAAGAGAAGTCGAAAGTGCCGAACTCAAGGTGAGCTGCCTGGTGCGTAGTCAAAACCTTATAGGCCTCCAGATTCTGGGCCTTCGTCTCAAACACGTCGAGATAGGGCGGCAAAAAGATCGCGTAACCCTCTGTCGTCGGCTTCTCATTCGACGTCCAGCCGAATCCCTTGTCGACCAGGTCCTGAGATGGCCGGAGCGAAACGTTCTTCCCCGTAAGGCCCTGACCGTACAGCCTCAAGGTATCGACGACCTCAGCCAGATCGGCGCCCCGGGAAACCCTCTGCAGCGCCTGGCTCGCCCGACTGGACTTGAGTTTGAAGAAGGCTGACCCGGCCTCCTGGCTCTCCTCCAGGACGGAAAGCCCGATGGCCACCCATTCGCCCAATTCCTTCAGGTCGACGCGGTTGACTAAAGTAGGGCAGATCTCGACAAACTCCCGCGCCGCACCGGGCGATATCTTCATTACCTCACCCGCTAGCCGGAGTATCTCACCCTGCATCCCCCTGTCCACTTGGGAGAGATTGGCCGGGCTCTCGAGAAAAAACCGCAATGCCTCCTCGCCTGAATTTCGGGCTGACTCATTTGCCAGCGCGAAAAACAAGGGCCGTTCCAAAGCGCTCACCAGCGAGAGAGCGCGGGGGCCATCGGCCAGATATGTCTTGGCGAAACGGGCATTCCCTCCCCCAAAAGTCGCGGCCAGGTCGATGAATCGTTGCACGTCTTCCCTCTCCACCTGGCCGAAGGCAGTTTGAGCGAGAGCAAGGCATTCGATAGCCGATTCGCTAGAAAGGACCGACAGGTTTTCCAAGAAGTCCACCAGTTTGCCCAATTCGCTGACGCTAAGATGACGGAGAAGGACAGGACTTGCGGCGAAGAACTGCCCGCACAGTAGCCCGGTTTTCCATGTCTCTTTGTAGAGACGCCTTCCCGCTTTGACCCAAATATCGATATCAGAAGGTGCGATAAGACCGAGGGCGTCGGGAGATGATCCGAAAAAAGAGGAGGCAATACTTGCCGAGCAACTAGACAGGTCACGGCCGCAGGCCGCCCAGACCATCAGAGTTGGAAATCCCAGTT
>JAUSEJ010001011.1 GCA_030650265.1 Dehalococcoidia bacterium
ATCATCTAGCCAATCTTGAGCAGATGGCGACGCAGCAGGTTTAGAGCGCTGAGGCAAATGAGACGCTTATGCTCGGTGGTCGCCGCCCGCCTCAAAATGACCGGCTGGCTCCTTCCGACGCCGTTCTGACTCAGGCAGACAAGATGAGTCCCTGTGCCGCCATCGCCAGTCGCCGCCGGCAGGGAGACAAGACCGATATCAGCGCCGAAATGAGCACGAACCCTTTCGGCGATGGCCTCACCCGGTTCTCCGTCGTCGCTAGCGTTGGCAAACCTGTTCGACTCGGTCACCGGAAATGGCAGCATCTGGAGAGACGGGACAACCAGGCTTGCCTTGAAAAAGACGTCCTTGCCCTCGACACCGGTGAGAAGATTGGCGATCCATCCCCCGGTCGACACCTCGGCCAAGGCCAAAGTGAGATTCTCTTCCAGAATGAGCCTGCCCACCACCCCTTCCAGTGTTTCATTGTCAGCGCCATAAATGTATGTCCCGAGGATGGAACGTATGCTGACCTCGGCAGAACCGAGTATGCCTTGTGCCTCCTCCCGATTGGCCGCCTTGGCGCCGATTCGGACATGAGTGCCATCCTGTTTGGCATAAGTTGCCACGGTGGGATTCGCCGAGGATACCAGTTCTCTGATCGCTTCCTCCACGGCAGACTCTCCCATACCCATGACCTTTAAGGTCCTCGTCAACAATATCGTGTTTCCCTGCCGGAGCTGCAGCCTGGGCATCACCTCGCGCTCCCACATGCGGTACATTTCAAAGGGAACACCGGGCATAGCTACAACGACCTTGTCATCGCGCTCAACCCACCAGCCCGGCGCCGTTCCCACCGGATTGGGAAGAGATTGAGACGAGGGGATAAGTGTCGCCTGCTTGATATTTCGCTCCGGCATCGGCAAACCCCGCCCCTCGAAGAATCCCCTAAGCGACTGGGCCAACTCGGGAGACAAAAACATCTGCTCGCCCATTAGATCCGCAATGGATTCTCTAGTCAGATCGTCCTCCGTGGGCCCAAGGCCGCCCGTAATGATAACCAGATCCGAACGCCCCCAGGCCCGCTCTAGAATCTCCACGACCCTTCCGCGGTTATCCCCAACCACCGACACCCAGTGCAGGTCAATACCCAGAGTGGGAAGATGCCTGGCAAGGTATGCGGCGTTCGAATCGACAATCTCGCCAAGTAGTAGCTCGGTTCCTACGGAAACAATTTCAGCTTTCATTTCGCTCCACCATCGCCTCATATTCTGAACGAAGGATTTCCATTATTACAAAGCGATAGGCGCCTTCAGTCGTACGCCGGACCTCGTGAAAACCACAGCGGCGAAAGCAAGCCTGCGCTCGAAGATTCCAGTCCAGGGTATAGAGATAAACCCGCAGAAAGTCCGCTGTCTCGAAGATGTGCTTCAGAAGCAGGGTTATAGTCTCCCTGCCGTGGCCCCTGTTCCAGTAGCTCTTAGCGCCAATCACAATGCCCAGCTCAGCCTCTTTTCCCGGAACATCGATGTTGAAGTAGGTGCAATTGCCGATATGATGATTGCTCAGGTCGTCGACGGCGTAACGACGGCGATAGGGACCCGGATTTCTTAGCTCCAATTCATATTCGGACAGGAATGAGGCGAACGATAGGCGCAGCGGCGCCGTGGCATCAAAACGCGCCAATTCATCATCACACCGCCAGGCGTAGTCGTCTCTGGCGTCCTCAACGGTCTTTGCCCTCAGCCTGACAAGCTTGCCTTCCTCGATAACGGTCATTGGCCCTCCCGCCGCCTATAGAAAGGTCTGCGAACGACCTCGGCTCTCACCGTTTTCTCCCGAATCACAATTTCCAACTCCTGGCCAGGCTGAGCCCATTCCGTTGAGACATACCCCATTCCAACTCCTTTGTCAAGGGTCGGGGAGTAAGTTCCGCTCGTGACGTGACCTATATTGGCGCCCTCTCTCGCTATGGCGTATTGTTCCCTTGGTATTCCCCTCTCAATCATCTGAAAACAGACCAGCTTACGTCGGGCCTCCTCTTCTGCGATCCTGACGAGCGCCTGGCGCCCCACAAACTCCCCCTTGTCAAGCTTCACCACCCATCCCAATCCGGCCTCAAAAGGATTGGTTGTTAAGTCGATCTCATGGCCGTAGAGCGGAAGGGCCGCCTCCAGTCGAAGCGTATCTCTAGCACCCAACCCGCAGGGCATTGCACCCGCACCCACAACCGCTGCCCAGACATGTACAGTATCCGTATCTAACATCATAAACACCTCAAAGCCATCCTCACCGGTATAGCCCGTGCGCGCGACCAGAACGTCCGCCCCGGCAAAACACATCTGCCGGCATTGCCTCGAGGGGATGCTAGCCAGATCGACATCGGCAAAAGGACGAAGGATGTCCAGCGCCCTGGGACCCTGCACCGCTATCGCGCCACACTTTCCCGTCAGAAGATCCACTTTAACAGCAAGACTGGCGGTCTTGCTCTGCCCGATCATCCGGTGGTAGACGCCACCGGCATTGACGGCGTTTCCAACCAGGAGGTATTCCTCCGGTCCATAACGAAATAGGTACGTATCGTCGATTATGGTGCCCTCATCCGAGCATATCAGATTGTACTGACCACGGCCCACCACAAGTCCGGTCAGGTCGTTGGTGAGCATGCCTTGCAGCAAGGTGAAAACGTCCGGGCCCACGACTCGTATCTGGGCCATATGACTTATGTCAAATGCGCCAACCGACCCCCGAACGGCGAGGTGCTCCTCGACAATGCTCCGAAACTGAACCGGTAGAAGCCACCCCGCAAACTCGACGATCCTGGCGCCTGTTCCCAGATGAACGTCATACAGAGGCGTCTTCTGAGGTTGTCCTTCCACGTTGTTCCTCCAAGCGCTTTACAGCTTCTTCAGCCTTGATCAGAATATCCTTCTCGTTGTCATAAGTCAAAATGCGACACGCTTCATCGATAGGAACCCACCTGACCAGGTCGAACTCCCTGTCGTGTCGCGAGATATCACCGCCCGTGGATCTCATGAGGAAATAATGGACGACCTTGTGAAGGCGAACTCGCTCCGGCACCCCCCAGAACCAGAATTCGATCGCCCCAAGCGCAGCGACTATCTCAGCACGTAGTCCCGTTTCCTCCCTCACCTCCCGGATAGCCGCATCCTCGATCATCTCTCCCGGCGCCGGCGTTCCCTTCGGTAAGGTCCACGTGGCGTTTTGGACTCGCCCGCATATTACCACGTGTGGGGCCCCGTTTTCCAGACAAAAGACAATTCCACCAGCCGATACGGCACGCTTGCCTGAGCTTCTAGCCAACTACTTTCACTCCAGCTCAATGCCGGACAAAGCATTTGGACCCACAAGGACCATTCTCCGGCCTCCCCCGCCTCGCCATTCTTCCCTAATCATCCCATTTTATGCCTCTGCAAGCAATTAGTCAAACAAACATACGACCAAGACTACCGGCTGGATGTATGACACCGAACCGCCTGATCATGTCATTCGCTGGTAAGCACCCGGATAACGTGCTAGAATGGACCTCAGATACTTATTACTGTTAGACATGCACTGTATACCGTCTGGGTGAATCCTTCCGTTGAAGGATTCACCCAGACAAGTTGGCAACCCGATCCTTCTACTGAAGGATACCGAAACAGACCGGGACAGACCGGGACAGAGGAGTCGCCAAAGTGGACAGGGATCTCGTTGTCGCTATCGATCTTGGGGGCACACGAATACGAGCGGCGCTGGTCAACTCGGCAGGGAAGGTCCTCGACCGGAGGTCACTACCAACCTTGGCCGGCGAAGGCCGCGACAGCGTTATCGAGAGAATCCTGATGGCGGCGAATCAAATAATCCAGACGGTCGGGTCTGAACGCCTTTCCGCCATCGGGATTGGCGCCCCTGGCCCCCTTGATTTTCGCACCGGTGTGGTTATGAGCGCGCCAAACCTCCCCGGTTGGCACGATGTGCCGTTGCGAAGCATCATGGAAGCCTCGCTAGGCCTGCCCGTTGTTTTGGGTAACGATGCTAACCTTGCCGCCTTCGGCGAGGCGACCAACGGGGCGGGAAAAGGTACAGACAATCTCATCTACATCACGGTGAGCACAGGCATAGGCGGGGGCGTGGTGGTGGACGGCAAGCTGTTGTTGGGCGAACGGGGCCTGGCAGCAGAGGTAGGGCATATGGCCATCGAAGCCTTTGGCCCGACCTGCAGTTGCGGCAACGTGGGCTGTTTGGAAGCCCTGGCCTCTGGAACCGCCATCGCCAGAAAGGCGCGTGAGCGTATTGCCGCGGGATGTCAAACGATCATATCCACCCTACTGGCTGAGCAAGGCGGCGAAATCACGGCCCGGATGGTAGTGGAGGCGGCCAAACAAGACGACCGGCTTGCCAAAGAGATCATGGAAGCCGCGGCTACGTATCTGGGAGTTGGCGTCGTAAACCTGCTGCACCTGTTCAACCCAAAAATGGTGATACTTGGCGGTGGCGTTTCCCACGCCGGCAACCTCCTGTTCGATCCGGTAAAGCGAGTGGTTGCCGCGCGGGCGATGCCCGCCTACACGGAAGGTCTCACCATTACCCCTGCTGCCCTCGGCGACGATGCGGGACTACTTGGCGCCGCGGCTCTGGCGCTGACATCTCCAGTCTGACCCCTGTCCCCGATCAAACAAATGCACATCATACCTGAGCGACAAATAGACCGAATTATTCGACCACAATTACCGAAAGCGATTGGCAAAACAATCAGATCGGAGGCCAGGGTCTTTGAGGCGTCGCAATATGGGAGGGAATAAATAGTGGCTGCCATCACTTAAGTGGCAGCCAATAGATGGGCAAAGCGGATTCTTCCGAAAGGGCCTCCAAACAAAGTTTCGCGTCTGCCCCAGGCGCTTATCGTCGTCTATCTTCGGGCAAACACCTGCCTTCGCACTGGCGGCCGGACTTGAATACGAACACGGTCCCGTTCTGGAGCCGGAGCGGAGTAGTCAAAACCCGGCAGCGTCCTGAGTTCCAGCTTGGTATTGAGGGCACGCTCGATATCACGCACCATTAGAGCGTCTGCCGCCGTGACAAGGGTGAACGCATCGCCTAGTTGGTCTACGCGCCCCGTACGGCCAATGCGATGCGTGTAGGCTTCCAGACCGTCGGGCATATCGTAATTGATGACGTGCGAAATGCTCGAGATATCGATGCCACGGGCAGCAATATCGGTGGCCACCAGGATCTTGATTGAGCCGGTACGGAACCCATCCAGCGCGGCCTGACGCCTCGGCTGAGACAGATTCCCCTGCAGCGAGGTCGCTCTGAAACCTGCTGCCTTTATCTCCTGGGCAAGACGCTCGGCCCGAATCTTAGTGCGGGTGAAAACCAGTACAGAATCCGTTTCGATTTGATACAGGAGTTCCATCAGCAGAGGCGTCTTTAGATGTTGCTTAACCGGAAACAAGGCGTGAGAAACCGATGCTACCGGCGCCTGATTGTCCACTTGAATGCTTATCGGATCGTGAAGGATATCCTCCACCAAACGTCGGATCTCCGGCGACATGGTGGCCGAGAAAAGAAGCGTCTGTCGCGGCTTCATCAAACAACGTAAGATATTGCGGATGTCGGGGAGAAAACCCATATCGAACATCCGGTCTGCTTCGTCGATTACGAGAACTTCGACATCTGACAGGTCGATGGAACCTCGCCACACATGATCCAGCAGACGCCCGGGGCAGGCAACCACAATATCGATCCCGTTACGCAGGATAAGGCTCTGCTGGTCCATGTTCACTCCACCGTAAATGGCAACGCTTCGGAGCCCGGTGCGCTTTCCAAGTTGGCAAACAGCCTCGCAAGTTTGCTCGGCTAATTCGCGGGTGGGTGACATAACGAGGGCACGGACCCGGCCCCTCGGGCCGTCTAACAAACGCTGTAAAGTTGGGAGGACGAACGCGGCCGTCTTACCAGTGCCGGTCTGGGCCAGACCGATCACGTCGCGGCCACTCATGATTGATGGTATTCCCTGACGCTGAATGGGGGTAGGGGTAGTGTAACCTTGCGCCCGCACACCGGCTAGGATGTCCAGACTAAAATTGAAATTGTCGAAACTCACAAAACCTCTCTATCATTATGTGAATTCTAGTCATAGTTGGGGTCATCTTACACTCGCGGTAGAACTGAGGCGAATTCCCCGAAAAGTACGGCAACCTAAACTTGAACTACGCTCTTATTATACACGAAAGCCAGCTAATCT